>DATGTY010000371.1:0-7005 GCA_035301605.1 Chitinophagaceae bacterium
AATCACTTTTTCGATAGCTAAAATAAACATTCTTTTATTCTATTCAAAACAATACTTAAAAGCAAGTAGCGGCCAGACGGTTTGGAACCATCTGGCCGCTATAAATCACTAACTTACCCCTAAGTTCTGATGATCAGCTAATATAGCTTTTATTCTAAAACTAATTCAATAGCCCGGATTTTGTGTTAGCTCAGGATCCCTTTCCATTTCCGTGATAGGGATAGGTAATAATAAATCTTTTTTCTCGAAGGTTTGCCCTCTTCCATTTGAATGTCCTATAAGAGAAGAGAATGTTACATTATGATTTTCATCTACCTCCGGATATAACCGGGTTCGCAGCATATCAAACCAAAAATGCCCTTCCATCGCCAGTTCGCGATACCGCTCAGCTAAAATCATATCTCGCCGCTCTGTTGGAGCAGTGGGGATAGTTGGTACATCAACATAAGCCCTCTTGAGAATTGGATTAAGATATGGCGTAGGATCCTGACCTAAAGCATTCGCTGCTTCTGCCGCAATAAGATATGCATCAGCAAGCCTATAAGCTGCAAAATACTTTCCGGAAGTTGCAGTAGAGAATAATGCCGTACTATCGAACCATCTATAAGGCATTTCTTGAAAATGAATTGAAGCGGTTGTTCCCTCTTGTGTTTGATACTTAAATTCACTATGATAAAATTGACCTTCGTGTCTTCTGATATCATTCGTACTATCATACATGTTTAGCAGCAAATCTGAAGGGGTCCAAGATTGCACAACCAACGTGTATTGAATTTCAAGATTTGATTTAGGTACAGAGGAAGGAAAGGTATTGGGTAGGGTATATTCAGTAAAGGAAGAGGATTGTATCGTAGGATCATACTCAACAAAAAACAAATACTCATCCCCCTGATCAAAACTCGTTAGCCTTAACTTATCAAAAGCTGTAGTTCCTCCTGAATGATTAAAGAGTGCATATCCACCCGTACTCTGTAAAAGCTTATCAGCTACAGTTAATGCTTTTTTATAATATTCTTTCCCTTTCTCAAGTGGATAACCCGCCATTGTAAGATATGCTTCTGCCAGGATTACTTGAACCGTTCCTTTTGTTATTTTATTGTTATTAGCACCCATAGGTTTATCCGGCAAATTCCCATGTTTTAGCGCCCATTCAAGGTCATCAACTATGGCATTATAGACTGAATCCACAGATGCCCGAGGCGTATTTATGTCTTCCACGGAGGTATAGGGTTTTAATATTAATGGAACAGCCCCAAATAATCTTACTAGATAATAATAATCTACAGCTCTAAAAAATTTAGCCGTAGCTATTAACGGCGCTTTATCTTTCGTATCAATATCCTTGTTTTTTTCCAGATTTACAATAATTGTATTAGCATTCGCAACATTTCTGTAAAAACTTGACCAGATATCATCAAGATAGCTATCACTGTTGCTGGCATTCTGGGTAAGTGATGCAAAATTTCTTATTGAAGGATCCTGAGCAACCGGGTTATTAGACAAACCGGACATTGCATCCAAAGTAAAGGTATTGGTTCCATCATACAAAGTTCCGTGTTGACCATAGAAATTCTCTATTCCGGTGCCATGGTTATAAAGATAATTTACCGCACTCTGTGCTTCCTCTAAAGTATTAAAGTATTCGCCAACAGGAATATTACTTTTTGGTTTCTCTTCAAGAAACTTATTGCATGAAGAATAAGAGGCTATAGACAGAAATAAAAGTCCTATAATTAAATATTTCATATTTTTTACTTTTTTATTTTTATAAAGAAATATCTACTCCAAAAGTGAAAGTTCTTGCTTTAGGATATTGATAAAATTCTATGTTTTGACCAAATTGTGGAGTTCCGGAAGAGTTCCAATTAAAGGTCACACTCTGAGGGTCGTATCCTAAATAAGAAGAAGATTTAATCAAAAATACATTTTGTCCACTTAAATAGACTCTTAAATTTTTAATCTTCAATTTTTCAAGGATAGAAGGGTTAAAGTTATAAGAAAGAACGATATTTCTGCCTCTGATAAAAGAACCATCTGCCACCCATCTGCTATCAAAAGAACTCGATTGTCCGGCATCAGGGGCAAATCTAAGCTGCTGAATATCGGTATTCTGATTCTCAGGTGTCCAACCATTTAAAACAGTTTTTAAAGAATTACTATATCCTGTTCTGTCTTCTGAAGAAAAAAGAAATGCCTGGGCAACACTCGCTCCCTGAGAGAATTGCAAATCCACCATAAGGCTAAAATCTTTATATCTGAAAGTGTTTACAAAACTACCTTGCCAGGTGGGTGATCCTTTTCCTAAAATCATTTTGTGGTCAGATTCTTTCTCCTCTCCGGGTTTAAATGGAAAATTGGGGTCTTGTTCTAACTCATTAGCCACCTCTTCTGTGCTATAAGTTCCTAAACGCTCATATCCATAAAAGGAGCCAATGGCTTCTCCTTCCCGCAAAATGGTAAATCCATTAGAAACAGGGCCCCAAAAAGGACCAGGAAAAATATCGGCACCCTTTTCTCCGAGAGAACGAATGGTATTCTTATTGTAACTTGCTACAAAGCTTGTCTGCCATAAAAAATCTTTGCTCTGGACATTAATTGTATTTAACGTCATCTCAAATCCCTCATTTAAGACGGAACCAATGTTGGTTAGAACGCTACTAAAGCCCGTAGAAGTTGGCAAAGGCTTGTTTAACAGCAAGTCATCCGTCAATTTGTGATAATAATCGCCTTCGAATTTAATTCGACTATTAAACAACTGCAATTCTATTCCTACATCTAATTCTGTATTCTTTTCCCAGCTAAGTTGTGGATTTGCTAATCCTCCTACGTAGGAAGAAGATACTCTGGAACCATTCAATAGAGTAGTACCACTTGAAATCGTTGCCAAAGATTGGTATGATCCTATTTCTGTATTTCCCGTACTTCCATAACTACCCCTTAATTTAAGAAAGTTTATAGCATTTATATTTTTCATAAAATCCTCTTCAGAAAGGATGTATCCCACACCAAAGGAAGGGAAGGAACCGTACTTCTTATTTGTTCCAAAACGAGATGACCCATCAATACGCTCAGTAGCAGTCAATAAATATTTACCTGCATAGTTATATTTAACACGTGCATAATAAGAATTCATTGCCCATTTCTGATATCCGCTTCCGGGAGGATCGGGTTGACTACCAGCTCCCAGGTTAAATTGTTTATAATAATCATTAGCAAAATTTTGGGTTGATCCGGACAATGATTGACTAATTTTCTCCTGCCAGCTGGCACCAACAACCAAATTTAAATGATGCCGGCCAAAGCTTTTATCATAAGTAAGATAGTTCTCTTGTTGCCAATATCTACTCTTGGTAATACCCTGACTAGCAATACCTTTTTCATTAGCAGATAGATTAATTAAGTCGGATGGGGAATAATATTCTGTACCAATATTCAAAATATCCAAGCCAAAGGTGGTCTTAAATTGCAAGTTTTTGGTAATATCAAAATTTAAAAATGAACTATTGAACACCTCTCCGGTTTTTTTGAGATTCACCTGTTCTAACAATACTTTTACAGGATTTTCTGCAGGATCTAAAAATGGAAAGTTTGAGTCCATCGTGTTATTGGCATAGCTGCCATCGGATAGTTTCACAGGAAATATAGGAGGCATTTCAATCATTGTTCTCGTAGGGGTATTAGCTCCTGTGGTAGGAGGAACTATATTTCCATTGGTGTGATTATACATGATATTTGTTCCAAAGTGAACCCAGTCAGCCAAATCTAAATCATAAGTAAAATTAATGCTATATCGTTGCTCATAAGAATTGAGCATAATCCCTTCATTATTGGCATAATTTAAAAACACACCTGCAGAAGAAATATCGCCTTTTTCCTGTATTGAAACGGCATGATTATGCGAGAAGGCAGTTCTGGTTACCGCCTTTTGCCAATTCGTATTATACTTTGGATTACCATCACTATCAAATAGTAATGGATTAGAAAGATCTAGTTTTCGAGCTGCGGCTCCCCAAATAGAATTATTAGCCATCCCTTCTTTTAATACACTCAAAAATTCTTTGGAATTCAAAACAGGAAGTTCTCTTGGTAAATTTCCTATTTTTATCCATCCATGGTATGCAACATCTACGCCCTTTTCCCTCGCTCCTCTTTTAGTTGTAACCAAAATAACACCATTCGACCCTCTGGCTCCATAAATAGCAGTAGCAGAAGCATCTTTTAACACTTCAATACTTTCTATATTATAGGGATTAAGGTTCTGTATATTTGAAGTAGCCACACCATCAACAACATACAAAGGACTTGTAGATGAACTTATAGAACCAACACCACGAAGCACAACTGAAGGCATTCCTCCGGGCGCTCCTCCATTGAGAGAAACATTCAAACCGGCAGTTCTACCTTGCAAACCCTCTAGTGCATTTGCAATAGGTTGCGCCAACAAATCCTCTGATTTTACGCTTCCTACTGCACCTGTAAGGTCAGATTTTTTACTTGTACCGTAACCAATAACCACAAGTTCATCTAATTTTTTTCCTGTTGAGCTTTTTAATTGTACATTAACTACTGTTCTACCATTCAATAAAACGGTTTGTTTTTCAAAACCAATGGAAGAAAAAGTGAGCGATGTACTATCATTCCTATCGCTTAAATTTATAGAATAATTTCCTCCTTCACCGCTAACTGTACCATTTTGCGTACCTGTAACGCGCACACTTACCCCGACTAGCGGGTTTCCATCTTCATCTGTAATCTGTCCCTTTACTGTAACATCCTCAGCTTTCGAAAAATTCGCTGATCCCGTAGTACTTTCGGCGCTTACCTTGCCAATAAAACCAAACAGAAAAATACAGAAAAAATATAATAGCAACCTAGTTAGATTGGTACTTCCAAAGAATCCATCAACGCAAATTTTGAGTTTTTTTTTCTTCATAATGTTATTTTTTTGGTCCAATATTGTTCAAATGTTTGAACAAACTTACTAATATAATATTACTTTACAAATAAAGACGATCCTTTTTTAAAAAAAATTAGTTATTTATGTTTAGCTATCTTGACTGTTTCCTTCTTTCCCAATACGCCTCTATATCCTCCAAAGAGCGTCCTTTGGTCTCCGGAATAAACTTCCAAATCAGCCAAAGCGTAGGAGAACATATAATGGCAAAAATCCAGAACGTACCCGCAGGACCAATACCATCCAGCATCATGGGCGTAAGTTGACCAATAAAGAAATTACCTACCCATAATGACAAAGTGCCCAGCGCCATAGCTCTTCCGCGGATGGAAGTAGGGAAAATTTCACTCACGATAACCCAACTCACCGGTCCAAACGAAAAAGCAAAACTGGCAATATACACCAAGATAAGCAACAGAATCCATGGTCCTTCCTGAATATTCAATTGGAATAAAACACCGATAGCAATAAGAGATATAATTGCCATAGAAACGCCCAGGTTTAGCAAAGGTTTTCTTCCCCATTTATCCACGGTAAAAATAGCCACAAAAGTGAAAATTACATTAACTACACCAATAGTTACCTGTCCACCAAAAGCATTTCCAAGTGTAAACCCGGCTTCATCCAATATACGCGGACCATAATATATAATAGCATTGATACCCGACCATTGAGATAAAAACGGAAGCAATAAACCAATAATAAGCGCAGGGCGATACACCGGAGACAACAACTCTTTAATACTGCCTTTCTCTTTGGCAAAAGACTGCTTAATCGCAGCGACTTCCTTCATCGTCGTTTCTTCATCATTCACCTTTCCCAGTAATCTCTTCGCCTTATTTTCCTGTTTCATCATAAAAAGCCAGCGAGGAGATTCGGGGATCAAAAACAGACAAATCAAAAATATTCCGGCGGGAATAACGCCCATCCCAAGCATACTGCGCCATACATGTTCCGTTACGATCCAGTGCCAAAATCCGTTACCGGAAAAAGCATCATTCATAGAATACCCCAACAAAGAAGCGTTAGAAAAATACGCACATAAAATACCGATGGTAATAGCCAGTTGATACAGCGTCACCATTCTGCCTCTTAATCGTGCCGGTGAAAATTCCGAAATGTACAGTGGAGAAACCATAGAGGCAACGCCAATGCCCAGTCCTCCTACGAAACGAAAGCCGATTAAGACTGCTTCTCCTTTTGCCAGCATGCATCCTATAGCAGAAATAGTAAAAAGTAACGCAGATAACAACAATACCTTTTTCCGACCATAACTATCACTTAATTTCCCTGCCATGGACACGCCAACGATACATCCCAATAAAGCACAACTCACAAACCATCCCTCCATAGCCGCCGACATGCTAAACTCATCTTTGACAAATCCTACCACTCCCGAAATGACTGCCGTATCAAAACCAAATAAAAAACCTCCCAGCGCTGCAGTAATACAGATGAGCATGAGATATCCGAAACGAGAAGAAGAAGTGCTATTTTTCACCTGTTTATATTTTGTTTTTTGTGGTCAGATGTAGCCTTTGGTGATAAGAATAACCATTCTTTTGTGTGTTAATGATTATTCTTATCATGTCGGGTTCATAAAACCTTTTTGAATTTACCTTATTTTTCGCTTTCAACCTTCTGCTTTTAAAAAGGCTTTCACAACTTTTGCTTCTTCTCGGCCTTCATTTACCAGGGTATAGTTTTCTGCTGCTGCCGGAATCACAAAAGTTTCTGCATAATGAAAACGTTGGGTTATTCCATTCTTTGTCTTTAATAAAACGGAACTTCCTTCTACCAGCATCAACACATGACAGCTTTCATCTGTATTGATGTTTACTTCATTCACAAAATCATATCGATGAACATCGTAAAAATGCTCCGGATGAGTGGGTAAATGAATTTGTTTCCAGTCTGTATCTGAATGAAGCGTCTTCGGTTTTGAAATTAATTCTGTTTTCACCTTCTCCCCTTTCCTATCAAAATTCAGATTATTAAAGGCATGTTTGATATTGATAGGTCTTGGATTTCCGTTGAGGTCAAGTCTCAGC
>DATGTY010000372.1:0-4277 GCA_035301605.1 Chitinophagaceae bacterium
AAGTGGCACATTACTGCCACAATAAGAAAAATAAGTTTTCTCATTATCAATTATTTTATAAATATTATTAATATTATCCAAATAGGATGATACCTCTACATAGACCCCTAAAAACAAGGAACTACACCTTTAATTTTTCAATTTCGAAAGATTTTCTTTCGTCTATAGCATAAAAAAGACTAGGACAAAGGAGGGCCGCGAAGTGAGAAATGAACAAACTCCTTAACAGGATGAAAAGAGATGAGACGCTCCACATATCGCATCTTCATACTAGGAATATCCACCAATGTCACCCTATGTACAACAGAAAAGGGAGCAATAACCACATTCAAAAATTGGCAATGAATATGATGAGAGCCAACTTCTGTATCCGTATGAAAATGGTCTATGGTATCCTGATGTTTTTCAAGTACATCATGCACAAAAATATGCGGCGTAATGGCAAACAGAAACAACAACAACAGAACTGTTGCTAATATCTTTTGAGTAAAAGATTGTTTCTTTGTCATGAGACAAAGATAGAATTTTTTGAGAGATAAAATATTTAACTGTACCTTAATCAAATGAATTTCTTAGCTCATGCCTATCTTTCTTTCGAAATTCCTGAAATTGTAACAGGAAATTTAATAACCGATTTTATGCGCGGCCACAAGAAAGAAGAGTTCCTACCCGGCATACAACACGGCATTGAGCTACATCATAAAATTGATACCTTCACGGACAGCCATCCGGCAACCTTAAAAGCCAAAGAATTTTTACGTCCTGTGACCGGAAGATATTGCGACGTATTTATGGATGTAGTCTATGATCATTTTTTAGCCACAGATTCACAAATTTTTCCTAATTCCAAATTAGCACAGTTTAGTCAAAACACCTATAGTTTATTAGATCAATATACCGTCTTTTTCCCGGAAGGATTTCAAAGAATATTTTATTACATGAAAAAAGAAGACTGGCTCTATTATTATCATACAAAAAAAGGCATTGAAAATTCCTTTGACGCCATATTCAGGCGAGCAAAATATTTAGAAAAGACAAATGCTGTTTACAAAGCATTTCATACATATTATGTTGAATTTCAAAATGCGTATGATAACTTTATGCCGGATATGATTGTGCAAGCCAAAGAATTTTTGTCAACAAAAGGTTATTCATAATTTCTTATTAACTTGCCGGTATGCAATCAATCTACTTAAATACCGCCGGCACAGGCTTACTTTCCGCTGAAGCTATTAACGCAGCTAAAGGATTTTTGGAACAAGCAGCTATAAATTCCACTACAGCTTTTCATATTTGGATGGAGCATAATTTACCGGAATTAAGAAAAGATGCGGCAACCCTTTTTGATGCAAATGAAAATGAAGTTGCGTTTCTTCCCAATTTTTCTTTTGCCTTATCAGCTGTACTGCAAGGATTATCCGGAAAATTAAAAAAAGTTTTACTTTATGATGCAGACTACCCCTCCCTAAATATGCCTTTTGAGCTGGGGAATTTTGATATATACAAAGTGAAAGATACTGACGGATTCCATATTTCGACCAAACATATTATTGAAAGAATACAGCAGGAAAAGATAGAGATTGTTGCACTCAGTCATGTTCAATTCCTCACCGGATATAAAGTAGATATTGAAAGAATTGGAAACTTTTGTAAGGAAAATGGTGTTGTATTCATTGTAGATGGAACGCAAACCATGGGCACAACGCCGGTTAGCTTTAAACAACTGCCTGCAGACGTGCTGATAGGAAGCAGCTATAAATGGCTCAATGGCGGGCCGGGTTCTGCAACCTTACTGATTAAAAAAGATTTTATTGATAAATACCCTCCGGCAATTGCAGGTTTTGGAAGCTTAGATAAATCAGATGGCAATCATTGGAAATACACGCCTTCCAATCTCAGTTTTGAACCGGGACACCTGAATCCTACCGGTTTATTACAACTCCATGAAGGTATTAAACACAAATTAAGAATGGGGCTGGAGAAAATATCCCAACATAATTCAGCGCTCATCCAACAACTCCATGACAGGTTATTGAAAACCTCTTTTGATATTATTGGAAAAGAGGATCTGGAAAACAGACTTCACATTCTTATTTTTAAAGTACCAAAAAAAGTAGCAGATCGCCTGCAGGATGCAGGATTCTCTATTACCTGGCGTAAAGATACCATCAGAGTGAGTCCACATTATTATAATACAGAAGAAGAGATTGAAGCTTTTTTAAGTGAAGTTGACAAAAACTCCTAACTCATCTTTCAAAACCCAACGCTTCGCTCATAATTCATCACTTATAATTCATCATTATACACAGAAACATTATCTTTGCGCACTATGGCTAAGAAACAGAATCCTTTACAGAATTTAATTGCACATAGCAAAGAATACGGTTTTATATTTCCCTCCAGTGATATCTATGATGGACTGAGTGCCGTTTATGACTATGGACAGAATGGGGCTCAATTAAAAAAGAATATTCGTGATTATTGGTGGAAATCCATGACCCAAATGCATGAAAATGTAGTGGGTTTAGACGCCTCTATTTTTATGCACCCCACCACATGGCAGGCTTCTGGTCACCTAGATAATTTCAGTGACCCCATGATTGATAATAAAGATAGTAAGAAACGTTATCGAGTAGATCATCTCATAGAAGAAAAAGCAGCCAAACTGGAGGCTAAAGGAAAAACGGAGAAAGCAAATCTATTAATTCAAAAAATGGACGCGCTTTTGAAGGAAGATGATTTTGAGGGATTAAAGAAATTGATCGAGGAGGAAAATATTCTTTGTCCTGTCTCCGGTACAGGAAACTGGACCGACATCCGTCAGTTTAATCTAATGTTTTCAACACAAGTCGGCAGCGTAAGCTCAGATACTAATGAGTTGTATCTTCGTCCGGAAACGGCACAAGGAATTTTTGTAAATTTTCTGAATGTACGTAAAACGGCAAGAATGAAAATTCCATTTGGAATTGCTCAAACCGGTAAAGCTTTCAGAAATGAAATTGTTGCCCGACAGTTTATTTTCCGTATGCGCGAATTTGAACAGATGGAAATGCAATTTTTTGTAAGACCGGGTACAGAATTAGAATGGTTTGAACATTGGAAAACAGAAAGAGTTAATTGGCATAAGAGTTTAGGAATCAATCCCGACAATCTTCAATTCCATGAACACAGCAAATTGGCACATTATGCAAATGCAGCAGTAGATATAGAATACAAATTACCGATTGGATTTAAAGAAATCGAAGGGATTCATTCCCGAACAGATTTTGATTTGAGTCGCCATCAGGAATTCTCCGGAAAGAAATTGCAATATTTCGACCCCGACATTAATAAAAATTATATTCCTTATGTCATTGAGACTTCGGCCGGTCTAGATCGAATCATATTGATGGTATTAAGTGAAGCCTATTGCGAAGAAGAAGTACCATCAAGCAAACCGGACAAAACAGAAACTCGCAAGGTTATGAAATTTGATCCCAAGCTGGCGCCAATAAAATTGGCCATACTTCCATTGACCAAAAAAGATGGATTACCGGAGATTGCAAAAGATTTATTTAATGATTGCAAACCTTATTTTCAATGTGAATCGGAGATAAAAGGGAGTATCGGAAAAAGATACAGACGCCAGGATGCCATTGGAACACCTTTCTGTGTTACCATAGACCACCAAACCAAAGAGGATGAAACAGTTACCATAAGATACAGAGATTCTTTAGAACAAGAGAGGCTCCCTTTAAAAGCAGTAAAAGATAAAGTCTTCGAAGCCATACAGGGATAGTAGTATCTAGCGGCCAGACGATTCCAAACCCTCTGACCGCTAAAAGCCCGACTGCTCATTTACGAGAAACATACTTCCTCCATTTATCCAGAGCCGCCTGAAAATCCACCGGCAACTCACTACTGAACTGCATCTTTTCTCCTGTAGCCGGATGTATAAATCCCAGAGACTGTGCATGCAAAGCCTGACGAGGTAATAACTTGAAGCAATTGTTTACAAATTGACTATATTTCCCAAACACAGTTCCTTTTCTAATTCTATCTCCGCCGTAGGTACTATCATTAAACAGCGGATGATTAATGTGTTGCATATGTACACGAATCTGATGTGTTCTGCCCGTCTCTAAATTACATTGAAGCAGAGACACATAATGCATATCTTCTAAAACTTTGTAATAAGTAACAGCTCTTTTTCCTTCTTCTCCTTCAGGGAATGCATTCATTTTCTTTCTAAATCTTGGATGTCGCCCGATATTCACATCAATTTCTCCTTCAGATGC
>DATGTY010000373.1:0-10565 GCA_035301605.1 Chitinophagaceae bacterium
GGTGCTTCTTTTACAACGTTAGCTTTTTCTTTCTCTTTTTGATGAATCACCACCTTACTCCCTATCACATCATAGGACAGCAAAGAACCTTTAAAAAGCCGGTCTAAAACATCTTTTACGGTCTTGTTTTCTACCGTAAGAACTACTATTTTGTTCATCGACTCTCTCGAGCTATAAATAAAAGCTACACCGGTTTCTAGATGGAGCTTATGTAAGGCTTCCTCTAATGTTTGATTTTGAACGGTAAAATCCACCGTTTTATTCAATAGATTCTGTGAATCTGCGGGAAGAGCTACTGCCATTTGTAGAGAAAATAAAGCCAGCAACAGCCCCAGACAAGAGCTTCTCATCATAAGAAGTTTAAATGAATGGTAATTATTGTACATTTGCATAAATTGATGATTTATCATTAATAGTATAGCCCTTTGCTCCGGTGGCGACCTCAGGCAGAGGGCTTTTTATTTCTGTTATTTTTATTTCATTCGTTTAGATTAGGTGTTTCTGTTAATAGGTTGTTTTTTTATATGACATGCAAAGTTGACTATTTAATGTTACATGAAATTAACCATATAATTAATAAATGATGAAGCTTTCATTTTCCTATTGTTATATGAATCCCTTCTTTTTTAAATTGCCCTCCCATCGAGAGGCAGATCGCTTTCAGCACAATCTTCGATTGCTGTTTTTTATCAAAAGTTCCCGAAATTTCAACCTCCTTCATCGCCTCTGTTTCAAATTGGAATTGCAACCCGTAATTCCGCTGTAATACTTCAACTACTTCCTTCATAGGCGTATGATAAAAAACCATTTCCCCTTTTCGCCAAGCATCATAATTCTCTGCGTGAGCAACATGGCTTTTATCTATGGTTTCACTCGCCTTGGTATAACTTACCTTCTCATTCTGCACCAATTCTACTTTTTTTGAACTTTTTACTTCCTCCCGACTTACTGCTATCTTTCCGCTAAGAACAGCAATTTCGATCTCCTCTTCATCCGGATAAGCGCTGACATTAAAAGATGTTCCCAAAACCTTGGTTTTCAGCGCTCCGCTATGTACAATAAAAGGATGCTGTTGATCTTGAGCTACGTCGAAAAAAGCCTCCCCTTTAATATACAATTCTCTTGTATCTCCTTGAAAAGAAGGAGGGTATCGTAATTCACTCATCGCATTGAGCCATACCTTCGTGCCATCTTTCAATGTTATTTCTTTCATCTCTCCGACACCGGTAGAGAGACTTGTATAATCTTGAACCGATATCACTTGCGATGATTGCTCTCCTTTAAAAACCGTCATGTACAAAGTCCCAAAAGTAGCAGCCAAAAAGATAACGGCGGCAGCTGCCCATTGCCAAAATTTCAAATGACTTCTTTTTACCGAATGACCCGCTATTTTCCTTTGCAAATCCTCGTAAAGCGCTTGTATATACGCTTTTCTATCTGCATCAGAGAAGGCTTTCCATTCATTATTCTCTTTATTTATTCTCTCCAACCAAGATTCTACTTGCCTACTTTCCTCCTCAGATGCTTGCCCTTTCAGGTATTTATCCAATAATTCTATAGCTTCGTTCTGACTCATTAAACCAATTTTATTAGGTCATTTACATGTAAGTCGGACGAAAAAGAAAATGGTACTATTTTTTCTAAAATATTTCCGGATTTTTTTGAAACGAGAAGAATGAAGAAGTTCATATTGCCGCATTTAAGCAAAACAAACGCAATCATTAAACGGATTTAATTTGCAAAACATCAATATAATACGTATTTTCGTAAAAAAATCACGTATTATGAATACTAAACTCACATTAACGTTGGAGAAGCAAGTAATTGATAGTGCCAAGAGGTATGCAAAAGATACAGATAGGAGCCTTTCAAATATCATAGAGAACTATCTTAGACAGGTAACTGAAACCAACTATCATAGAGAAGAAATTTCCTCCAAATTAAACAGCATAATAGGAAGTGTAAAGATTCCAGATGATTTTGATGAGAAAAAGGCACTCCGCGAATATCTACAAGAGAAACATCTATGAGAAAATTATTCATTGATACTAATATCATTATAGATTTATTAGGAGACAGAAGACCTCACAGCAAATTTGCAGCATCTATTTTCAACAAGGCAGAATTGGGCGAGATAAAGCTTTATGTGTCTTCTCTTTCCTTTGCCACGACACACTACATCCTGAAAAAGAACATAGGAGACAAAAAATTAAGAACTGTCCTTTATACGCTCTTGGATTACCTAAACATCATTCCTATTGATAGTCATATTCTCAAAAGAGGATTAAAATCTAGTTATAAGGATTTTGAAGATGGGCTACAAATCATAGCGGCTTCATCCGTCAATGAAATAGATGCAATCATCACTAGAAATATTAAAGATTTTAAGGAATCAGAAATTCCAGCGTATCCTCCCGATGCCATACTGGATAAATTGTAAAAAGCACATCTTTATACCTGCGTTTTTCTGCAAAACCTACGGGGGAATAATACACTAAAAAAGATAAACATAAATAAATCCAACCCATATCATTATTTTTTCCATCATCGGCCTCAGTCTTTTCATGGCAGTAGTCAGTTGATTCTTAACTGTTTGTTCCGATATATTTCTCCGAGCGGCAATTTCCGATATACTCAAATGCTCTTTCCGACTTAAAATAAAAGTCTCTCGAAGCCTCTTTGGAAGACAAGTAATTCCTTTATCTAAAACGGCATTCAAATCTTTATATACTAAATCATTAAATACTTTCTTTTCTGTTTTGGGGAGAAGTTCTTTTAAAAGGCTATAGTACTGTTCTTTACGGATATTTTTACGAATATGATCAATGATCTTATATTTCAATGCAGAAAAAAGATACGTTTTAATAGAAGTCTCTATGGTTATTTTCTTCCGACGTTCATAAAAACTTAAAAAAATATCATGAACCAAATCCCGGGCTTCTTCGAGAGAGGAAAGTTTAAGAGCAGCATAACTCAAAAGTTCGGGAACATATTTTTCATAGATTTCCTGAAAAGCTTCTTCTTCTCCTTTTTTAAATCGCTGCAAAAGTATTTCTTCAGTGTGTAAAGTTTGTTCCATAATAAATATATTCGGTTTTGGAAATATAAATATATAATCTATTCTCTTATTCCCAAATTTCTTAGCCTTCTATTTTACAGCATCCGATTCTTAGAATATCGGGCACAATATTTACACATTGGCAATCTCTTTTCATCTCAATCTATAAAAAAGGTATGAACAATCACTTTCAATTCATTATTATTTGTTCCCGGAACGAATATCATACCCCCTTGCCAGCTCAATAAATTCTTTTTTTTGATTTTTTTCCCACGCGAAATCTTTCCCTAGCTCCTTTCTCATAATAGCAGCTACTTTAGGAGCCATTCTTAGTGCCGCCCGGGCATCCAAAAACAACACCCTGAATCTTCTACTCAAAACATCCTCTAACTGTAGTGCCATCTCCTCTCTTACTGCCCAGACGACTTGCGCTTTCGTAAAGTGCCAGTCTTCATCTAACCGTTCAGCCATTTCTGGGTTTTCTTTCATTAGTTGTTCAATTTTAGCACAATCTGATCCATATACATTCCAATCTGCAGCAACTCTTTTTTCATTACTCCAGCCATGAATCTTTAATGTTTTTGTGGAACAGGCAACAGGTTTTAACTTCCCTACTTCTATGGCTTTATTGATTGCATCTTCACCCATATGCCGATAGGTAGTCCATTTCCCACCGGTGACAGAAATTAGTTTAGAGCTGCTGACTTTTATACTTTCTCCTCTGGAAATATCTTTAGAATTCTTTCCATTGCCACCATCCGGCAATGCCAAGGGGCGCAGACCGGCATACACACTTAGCACATCTTTCCGTTCAGGCGCCTCCTCTAGGTAATGTCTGGCATTTCTCAGAATAAATTCTATTTCTTTATCCAGCGCCCTGGGCTCAAGCGTATGCTCCTCTAATGCGGTATCCGTAGTACCCATCAACAAATGATTGTGCCAAGGCACCAAAAACAAGACCCTGCCATCATCTGTCTTTGGAATCATCATTGCATAATCGAGGGTTTGTAAATATTTAGAATCCAATACAAGATGCACTCCCTGACTAGGTAAAATAGTTTTTTCCCTCTTTCCGGTATCCATTTCTCGCACATCATCAGCAAAAACCCCGGTCGCATTAATCACCACTTTGGTTTGTACATTATATTTTTTATTCGTTGTTAAATCCTCAAGAGTTACCCCATCTACTTCATTCTTTTCATTTCGACCGATAGATTCTACCTTCATATAATTAATGACCACCCCGCCAAAGTCTTCACAGGTAGCCGCCAAACTCACAGCCATTCGCGCATCATCAAATTGACCATCATAATAAAGTACTCCTCCTTTTAATTTATTAGAAGAAATACCCGGCATTTGCTTCATCACTTTTTCTTTCGATAAAAAAGCCACTTTGCCAATACGTAAACTTCCGGAAAGCCATTCATACAGCTTTAATCCAATAGTATATTTTAGCCGCTCCCATAAATTATAGACAGGAATAATAAAAGCCTGTTCCCGCGCCAAATGTGGCGCATTTTTCAGAAAAAGACCTCTTTCTTTCAAAGCCTCTTTTACCAAACTAATGTTACCCTGCTCCAGGTAGCGAACGCCACCATGAACTAATTTTGTGCTCCTGCTGGAGGTGCCTTTCGCAAAATCTGCCTGTTCTACCAACAAAGTTTTATACCCTCTGGAAGCAGCATCAACTGCTGCTCCAAGTCCTGTTGCTCCGCCGCCAATTACAACGATATCCCAACGTTCTGTACCTATGATACGCTGCAAGGATTTATTTCTATTCATCTTAAACCTCTCACTTTCGTTTATTTTTCTTTACTTTCATTTTATTTTACAAAGATACAAATTTGAAACAAAAAGAATAGTAAATATAACAAAAACCAAGAAGATAATCTGTAGCAATCTTATAAACCGCTTTAATCCATACACTTATAACCAATGTTATAATCTATTCATAAATCATATTTTATTTGTAACTTACATCCTAAAGCGACTTATTGCACTATAAACACTTCCATTAATGTCAACAATTATTAGCCGTCATCAACAAATTTTAGATAAATTACAAAAAGAAGGCACCATTCGCGTACTAGACCTCTGTGAAGAACTAGACGTTTCGGCTGTAACTATTCGTAAAGATTTAAAACTCTTGGAAAAGAAAGGATTACTCTTCCGGTCTCACGGAGGCGCATCGAGTACTAATCCATATATCAATGAGCGCTCTATCAATGAAAAAGAGCAGATTAACAAGGAAGAAAAAAGAAGAATTGGAGAAAAGGCCGCAACGCTTATTAAAAAAGACAATGCCATCATCATTGCCTCCGGCACTACTGTTTTAGCATTCGCCCGTTGTATTACATCCCAACAATCCTTAACAACAATAACCTCCTCTTTAAATATTGCTTTAGAACTCAACAAACAGCCGGAATTAGAAGTCATTCAATTAGGAGGCGCCATAAGGAAAAGCTCTTTTTCTACAACCGGTCCTGCAGGAGAAGCCATGCTCGAACAGTTTTCATGTAGTAAGCTTTTTCTTGGAATAGATGGTTTAGATCCGGAATTTGGCTTAACGACTTCAAGCCTTCAGGAAGCCCACCTGAATAAAACAATGATCGAATCGGCCCAAAAGACCATCGTTTTGGCAGATTCAAGTAAATTTGGACGTAGAGGTTTTGGAAAAATATGCACACTGGAACAAATTGACCAAATCATCACCGATAAGGCGGCTCCTCAAAGTTATATCAAAGCATTAAAAGAAAAAGGAATCGAAATTACATTAGTATAATATCTTATGTCAGTAAACATCCGTCACGCAAAAAAAGAAGATTGCCCACAAATATTTGAACTCATACAAGGATTAGCAGAACACCAGCAGTCGCCGGATGAAGTCACGGTCTCTTTTTCCCATTTTGAAGAATGTGGATTTGGAGAAAATCCGGTCTGGAAAGCTTTCATCGCAGAAGCAAATAAAAAGATTGTGGGCTATGCTCTTTATTATATTCGTTTCTCTACCTGGAAAGGGAAAAGGCTTTATTTAGAAGATTTTTACGTAAAAGAATCTATGAGAAGCCGTGGAATAGGGAAAAAGCTTTTCGATAGAGTCATTAAAGAAGGGAAAAACCTCAAACTAAAAGGCATGGACTGGCAGGTCATCGACTGGAACGACCCGGCCATAAGGTTTTACAAAAGATATGGCACTAAGATAGATGAAAGCCAATATAATGCTTCATTAAACTGGCCGGACAATTAAATCTTATACAAACAGACTATACTTTTCTCTGAATATACTTCGAATAATCTGTCATTTTCAACTCATATTCCTGATTGAATAAGGGAGAAGTAATAATAAAATCCGCAGTAGAGCGATTGTTTGCAATCGGGATATTCCAGACCACGCACATTCTCAATAGTGCTCTAATATCCGGATCATGAGGCTGCGCTTCCATAGGATCCCAAAAGAAAATTACGACTCCTATTTTATTATCAGCAATCATAGATCCCAGCTGCAAATCTCCGCCCATGGGACCGCTTTTTAATTTATTTACGAACAATCCTGTTGCCTCTTGAATCAAACGCCCTGTTGTGCCAGTGCCATACAATTCATTGCGTCCCAAGGTTTCTTTATTGTGTTTTGCCCATTCGATTAATTCCTGCTTTTTATTATCGTGAGCAACAAGCGCAATCCGCTTTGTAAGGTGTAATGTTCTAGTTTCTGGCATTTTTTTTCATTTATTCCTCCGCAAAATACAAAAACGAAATAAGTTTTACGAAACAGGAAACAATTATTTTATTCTGATGTATATAAAATAGGTTGCTTACCTTTGTCTTTTTAAAGAAATGCCCAATGGTTCAGCATAATAATTTTGCAGTTAACCTCTATACAGAAGAGACGCCCAATCCGGAGACGATGAAGTTTGTAGCAAGCAAATTGATTCTTCCGGGAGCGACTGCTGATTTCCCCTCTCCCGAAACAGCTGATCATGCTCCGCTTCCCAAAGCACTCTTTACTTTCCCATACATAAAGGGAGTTTTTATTGCCAGCAATTTTGTGACCTTAACAAAAACAAAGGAAGCCGACTGGAAAGAAATCATTCCTCCCATGAATTATTTTATCAAAACCTATTTAGACAAAGGACTTCCTATCATTTCCAACGAACATCATATAGTAGATCAAAAAGTACAAGAGAACCTGACGGAGGACGACATCGTTACAAAAATAAAGCAAGTGCTGGAAATACATGTACAACCCATTATTGAAATGGATGGAGGAGCTATTTTATATAAAAATTTCAAAAAAGGGAAACTGACAGTTACCCTTCATGGCGCATGTTCGGGCTGTCCTTCCTCTATGATTACGTTAAAGAAAGGAATAGAGTCTATTATGAAAAGAAAGGTTCCCGAAGTAAAAATTGTAGAAGCAGCAGAATAAGGGATTCTTTCCCCCTTTCCCTATTTCCCCATTTTTACACAAATACAATTCCCATTCTCTCTTCTAATATCTTCAGATTTGGTATCTTTGAGTAAAAATTTCCTATGCAGGTGGACGATACAAATTCTGATTTCAGAAAGGCGGTAAACATAATTAATCATACCAACCGTCATTTGTTTCTAACCGGACGAGCCGGGACAGGAAAGACCACCTTCTTAAAGTACATCAGGGAACATGCCTTCAAAAAGCAAGTGGTGGTTGCCCCCACCGGAGTAGCGGCTATCAATGCCGGAGGCGTGACAATACATTCTTTTTTCCAGCTTCCGTTTGGTACATTCATAGCAAATAAACCCAGCGGTTGGGGAGAAACCAATTATCAGGTCTATAACACCAATCAACTTCTAGGTAAACTCAGAATACAAAAAAAGAAAAGGGATCTCATCCGAGAACTTGATTTATTGATTATAGATGAAGTCTCCATGGTAAGAGCAGACGTTCTCGATGCCATTGACACGGTTCTTAGACATATCAGAAGGCGTTATCACGAACCCTTTGGCGGATTACAGATGCTGTTTATAGGCGATCTTTTTCAATTACCTCCGGTAGTCAAAGACGAAGAATGGGATTGGCTGAAAGATCAGTACGAAGGTCCTTTTTTCTTTCATTCTAAAGTTATTCAGGAAGCACAACCCATTTATCTGGAATTAAAACATATTTATAGACAGGATGATCCTGCGTTTATAAGTCTTTTAAATAAAATCAGAAATAATAACTGTGATCCTGAAGAGCTGGATATTTTAGAAGGCTATTATCAGCCCGATTTTTTCCCCGATGATGATGACGGATATATCACACTAACCTCTCACAATTACATCGCCGACCGAATTAACGAACGAGAGTTAATGAAGTTAGAAGCCGAGAAATATGAATTAAAGGCAGGCGTAGAAGGCAAATTCCCGGAAAATGCTTTTCCTGCAGATCAAACACTGGAACTGAAAGAAGGCGCTCAAATCATGTTCATAAAAAATGATAAAGGCGATGACAGACGCTATTTTAACGGTAAAACAGGTATGGTGAAAGAAATCGACACCGTTCATGATAAGCTACTGATTCAATTTCCGGGAGAACAGAACTTACTAGAACTTTCTAAAGAGAAATGGCGAAACCTTCGTTACCAATATGACGAAAATAAAGATGAAATCAAAGAGAAAGAAATCGGAACTTTTGAACAATTTCCCGTACGTCTGGCATGGGCTGTCACTATCCACAAAAGCCAGGGCTTAACTTTTGACAAAGCCATTATTGATGCAGGACGGGCTTTTGCTGCCGGTCAGGTATATGTAGCACTCAGCCGATTGACCAATATAGACGGGCTGGTATTAAGATCCAGAATAAACCCCGAAAGCATTCGTACAGATGAGCAGGTTATTGCATTCTCCTCCAACGAATTGCCGGAAGATCAATTACAGCAATTGATAGAAGAAGGACAAGCTCAATTTATCAACCAATCAGTACTCGAAGCTTTCAATTGGGAGAAACTTCTCATCAGATTAAATAATTATCTGGAAGAAACCACATCCACACCAACACAATCCAAACTCATAGAAACCGGATGGATTAATAAGATCAAGGCAGACCTCATTAAACAACAACAGGTTGGACAAAAGTTTATTACGCAATTAAACAATTTATTACAGGCAAAGGACTACGCACACCTGCATGAAAGAACACAATCTGCCACAGATTGGTTTACCAATGAGCTCGACAAGAAAGTTATTAATATTGCCAAACATCATATTGAGGAACTTAAGATAAAGACCAGAACAAAGAAGAAAGTGCGTCTGCTACAAAATTTCCTTGCCGTTATTTTAACTAAAAAAGAACAACTTAAGCAAGCGGCTATCATCACAAAAACCCTCTGTGACACCAAGGATCGACAAACACTCATGCACGAGGCAACAGCCATGTTCAATACAAAACCAACAATAAAAGACGTCAAAAAAAACAACAATACACCCAAGAAAGGAGAATCTATGCGGATTTCCCTCAGTCTCTACCAAGCGGGAAAACCGATAGAAGATATTGCCCAAGATCGTGGCCTAAAATCCAACACCATCCTCAACCACCTGCTGACATTTATCCCTTCAGGAGAAATAAAAGCCGAAGACTTATTTGAGACCAAAACCATGAAGACATTATCCAAAATTATAGCAGAACATCCCGAAGCCCGCTCTTCTGATATAAGGGAAATTACGAAGTCAAAATTTTCTTATCCTGAAATAAAAGCGGCACTCTTATCAAACGGAGATAAAAAGGAGAAATAACCTTTACGCTTTATTTTTCTATCGGAATCATCTTCAGACAAACCGCATGAGGTACGGAGATGCGTTTATCTGTCATAGTCAATTTCCCAGTTTTTCTATTTCTCTTAAAAATGGTGATGGCATCATCATTTTGGTGCCCAATCAATACATATCTTCCATCCGGGGTAACAGTAAAGTATCTAGGCGTTTTCCCTCCTGTAGGCTGACGATGTACAGGCGTGATCTTTCCATTCTCTTTATTCACTTTATAGGTCACTATATCATTTAAATCATCTCTATTCGTGGCATAAAGAAATGCACCATCCGGAGAAAAATGTATATCTGCAGCCCAAATTCTACCGTCATAACCTTCCGGCAGATTAGAGATTTCTTGCACCTTTGTTAATTTTCCAGAATCATATCCGAAAACAGTTATTTGACCACCAAGTTCCTGTATAAGGTAAAGATATTTCCCATCCGGAGAAAACGTCATCATCCGCGGTCCCGAACCTTTTGTTACAGAATACGTGGCAGGATTTCCGGGTGATAATTTCCCTGTTTTTTCATTATAGTTATAAGAAAATATTTTATCCAAACCTAAATCTGTGACAAACAATACATTGCTAACAGGACTCATGACAGCACAATGTACATGTGCATGATCCTGATTGGGAGAAACCATACCATGACCGTGATGTTGAATATTTTGAACCACACTATCAATTCCTCCATTTGAAGAAAACGAGAGTACTGCAAGATTACCACTGCTATAATTAGC
>DATGTY010000374.1:0-5095 GCA_035301605.1 Chitinophagaceae bacterium
AATGCTAGGTGCAAGTATTAAAGATGTAGTTACAGACGAAACAAATACTTCCGGAGATCTTTCTACGCCAAACTTCTTTTCTACAAGTAACATTATTGTCGCATACCCCTCAAACTCTAATACAGTAGGCGCTATCGAACCGACTTACATTCATAATCAACTACAATCTGTATTTGCCAATGTAGATTTATCCTATTCAGACTGGGCCTTCTTAACCCTAACCGGAAGGAACGACTGGTCTTCCAACCTGTCTTTCACTCCCAATGTTTCTTATTTTTATCCCTCAGCGGGATTATCTTTCATTCTTTCCCGAATAATTCATTTGCCGGAGGCTATTTCATTTGCCAAAGTTCGAGCCTCTTATGCCCAAGTTGGGAATACCGTACCCGCCTATCTGACGCATGTTCAGAATACACAAAGCGGAGCCGGACAACTCAACTTTAATACAGAGCAGTCTTTCCGCACCTTAAAGCCGGAAAAAACAAAATCCTGGGAATTTGGGACAGAATGGAATTTCTTCAAAAGCCGATTACATTTAGGAATAACTTACTATAAAACCAATACCTTCAATCAGTATATTCCCGTAATCCCTCCTGTAGCCTCTCTCATATCAACAGGCTATGTGAATGCCGGAAACATACAGAATCAGGGTATCGAATTTATTGTAGGTGGTGATGTAATCAAACATCCCGATTTTAAATGGCACACCTCTATCAATGGTTCTTCCAATCAGAGTGAAATTATTGAAGTAGATCCCGAAGACGGAATCGACCGGTTTATGCTAACAGACGGCGGAAATTCTTACCAATCAAGGATCCAAAAAGGCGGTGCCTTTGGAGACATTTATGGCCGAACATTCAAAAGGGATGACCAAGGAAGAATTGTCTTTTCCGGTTCTGGCACAACAGCCGACCCTTATATCCCCTTAACAAATGATGAATTTGGCTACATCGGCAACCCGACACCCGACTTTCAAATAGGATGGGGAAACACCCTAAGTTATAAAAATTTCAATCTCTACTTGCTTTTCAGCGGCCGATTTGGAGGAGAAGTACTATCAATGACTCAGCTTGTTACGGACCTTTACGGGGTATCTGAAAGAAGTGGAGAAGCCAGAGCAAATGGCGGCGTTTCTGTAAATGGTGTAGATCAAAATGGAAATCCTATCTCAAAAGTTGATGCAGAATCCTGGTATAAAACAACAGGAGGAAGACAAGGAATTTCTGAAGCCGGTGTACATGATGCAACAGTTGTCAGATTACGTTCCTTATCTTTAGGATACACTTTCAATCTGGAAAACAGTGTCTTTAAAGACTTAAGCCTGGCAATTACAGGAAGGAATTTATTTTATATTTACCGGGAAGCTCCTTTCGATCCTGAAATTACCATGTCCACAGGAAATGGATTAAGTGGAGTTGAGCTCTTTAGTTATCCTGCCATTAGAAATGTAGGAATTAAATTAGATGTTACTTTTTAAACAGAACTAGATTAAACGCTTGAATTATGAAATCTAAAAATATAAATAAAAAAACTTATCCCCGGGCAATATTATTTCTGGGAATACTAACACTTTGTATTTCTGCATGTACAAAGAATTTCGAAGAATTTAATACAGATCCTGATGGCTTAACAGATGACCAGACCGTAGATATCATAGCCAGTGCAATAGGTCCCATGGAGCAGGATATTTTCAGCAATTATCAAACGGCTCAGAATCTAAATGCAGATGCCTTTGCCGGTTATATGATGTCCCCAACCCCTTTTAATGGCGGTCTGAATAATTTAAACTACAACATGATAGACCTTTGGGATAAAAATGCCTTCAACGATGCTTATACCTTAATAATGGCGCCGGTCAAAAAGATGGCTGAAGCCGGTGTCCGGGATAAGGCTCCTGAAATTTGGGCGGTATCCCTATTGATACAAATAGTGGCTATAGACAGAACAACGGATCGCTTTGGCCCTATCCCATATACTCAGACAGGAACTTCACTAAAGGAAATCCCTTATGATTCTCAAGAGAAGGTTTATAAAACCTTTTTCAAACAGTTAGATACTGCAGTGGCCAACCTAAACACGTACATTTCTAACCAATCCGGCGCTTCCAGCCTGGAAAATGGAGATCTTATTTATCACGGAAATTATAAAAAATGGTTGAAATTTGCCAACACATTGCGGCTTCGTTTAGCCATGCGTATTGTAAAGGTAGCTCCTGATTTAGCAAAAACACAAGGAGAAAAAGCGCTAGCAGATTCGGGAGGTTTATTAAAAACAGCAGCAGACAATGCTTTGGTAGAACAATCCGGTGGCAGAGCCAATGATATTTGGACGGTTACGGCTTCTTATGGAGATAACAGACTCAATGCGGCCTTAGCTACCTACATGACGGGCTACAATGACCCGCGCCTTCCCTGCTATGCCACACCGGCTACTGATCCTGAAGTACAGGGAAAGTATATAGGTATAAGAACAGGAATGATAACAGGCGATAATACAAAAGATGACTATATTAACTATGCCAGCCTGAATACAGAAACCACCTTTAACCATGATGCACCACAACTTATAATGACCTCAGCTGAAGCCTTCTTTTTAAAAGCAGAAGCAGCACTTCGCGGCTGGAGTGGCGCTGGAAATGCGGAAGAGAATTATGTCAATGGAATAAAAGCTTCCTTTGCACAATGGGGAATTACAGATCCGGGCACAATAAATAGTTATCTCCATAATTCTACAGCAACTCCTGATGATTACGTAGATCCTAAAAAAACAGCAAATAATGCACAAGCATTAACCAATATTTCTATAGAATGGGAATCATCCGCTTCTAAAGAAAAAAAATTAGAACGCATTATTACGCAAAAATGGATTGCCATCTTCCCCGACGGACAGGAAGCCTGGGCTGATTACAGGCGAACCGGCTACCCTAAGCTTTTCCCGGTGGTACACAACAACAGTAATGGGGAAATTAGCACCAGTGAGCAAATCAGAAGAATCCCTTACCCTTCTACAGAATATAACACGAATGGAGAAGCCGTAGATGAGGCCGTAAGCAAATACCTGGACGGCAAAGATACCGGAGGTAGCAGAATCTGGTGGGATGTAGATAAAGGAAATTTTTAACGAGCTTTTCATAAATAAAATATCAAAGCCTGAGGAAAAAGACCTCAGGCTTTTTTTAACGACCAGAGTTCGTTTTGGTATTTTTTCAACAAAAGTCCTATTTCATTCAATAAAACAGATAAAGAAATATTAATTTTTGAATAAAATTCACTAATCTCTATAATTGTTTAAAATTATCAATATATTTGCATTTCGGCTTTAATTTGATTAAAGACTCGACCTTTTTGTAAATAGGATTTAATTAACAGAATTAAATTAGTGATTATGGAAACTGCCGTGCCAAAAACAAAATTCCCGGGACTCATTCTCCCAGAGGGTTATCATTCGGCAATGGACGCCTTGTCCACCGCACATGCATTACAACAGCTAAAAAGCTTTATCCAGCTGAATTTGGAGACAGAAATGTATCTCCACAGAGTAAGCGCTCCTCTCTTTGTAGAAAAAGGAACAGGTATAAATGATGACTTAAATGGAATAGAAAAACCGGTGGGGTTTGCAATTCGGGAAATGGAGAATACAGAAGCCGAGGTAGTACAATCTCTGGCAAAGTGGAAAAGAATGGCCTTGGCAGAATACCATATTCCAACGAATGAAGGCGTTTATACTGACATGCATGCTATTCGTCCTGATGAAACTCCGGATAACCTCCATTCTCTCTTTGTAGATCAATGGGATTGGGAACAAAGAATTTCTGAAAACCAAAGAACACTTGATTACCTCAAAGAGGTTGTATGCAAGCTATATGGCATTCTTCAACGAACCGAAAACTATATCTATAAGTTATATGGCATTAGACCGGAACTTCCTAAAAAGATTCACTTCATACACTCAGAAGAATTATTACAGCAGTACCCGGATTTAACCCCTAAACAGAGAGAAAGAGAAATCGTCAAAAAATATGGCGCAGTTTTCTTAATGGGAATTGGACATGAACTTTCTAATGGAGAACCGCATGATGGGCGTTCTCCGGATTATGACGACTGGAGCACACAAAATGAAGACGGATTCTATGGTCTGAATGGAGACATTCTTCTTTGGCATCCTGTGATTGAGAAAGTTTTTGAGATTTCCTCCATGGGTATCAGAGTGAACAAAGAAGCCTTATTATACCAACTTTCTTTGAGAGAAAAAGAAGAACGCAAAGGATTATTATATCATAAAAGCCTTTTGCATGGTCAACTCCCGCTCAGTATTGGCGGAGGAATTGGACAATCTCGACTGGGAATGTATTTTTTGAGAAAAGCCCATGTAGGAGAAATCAGTGCCGGAATTTGGCCAAAAGAGATGAAGGAAATCTGCAAAGATAACCACATTAACCTGCTTTAAGAATAAAAAAACACAGGTTTTAAAATTGACTTACCTTTGCGGCGTGATGCAAAGACAAAAGCCAAATATCAGAAACCTGAGCAAGGAAGAGTTAATTACATGGTTCACTAATCACGGAGAAAAGGCTTTCCGTGGTCGCCAATTGTGGGAATGGCTATGGAGCCACCACGCCGGAGGATTCGATGAGATGAGTTCCCTCTCAAAAAAAACGAGAGGGCTACTTAAACAAGAATTCCGCCTCCCCTCTTTAGCGATAGATACCGTGCAACATAGTAACGACGGCACCATAAAGACCCGCTTTAAGTCGGAAGAAGGCTATACCTTCGAAGGCGTTCTAATCCCTACAGCCAAAAGACAAACTGCCTGTGTCTCATCGCAAGCAGGCTGCAGCTTAAATTGCAAATTTTGTGCAACAGGATACTTAGACAGAAAGAGAAATCTGGGATATGACGAAATATATGACCAGGTGGCTTCTATTAATCAGCAATCGCTTGAGCAATCAGGGAAAAAGCTGAGTAACATTGTTTATATGGGGATGGGAGAACCGCTTCTGAACTATAATAACATGATGAAGTCGATTGAACGTATTACGGCAGCGGATGGAATGGGCATGAGTCCAAGAAGAATAACCGTATCCACCTCCGGAATC
>DATGTY010000375.1:0-2281 GCA_035301605.1 Chitinophagaceae bacterium
TGGCGACTACACTTGGCGTTTCTACCATAGCATACCTTCCGTTTCTATGGTTCAACTTTTTAGTAATAGCCATCTCCATTTTATATGGCTTTACAAATAAATTTATCTGGTACACAAAGCCAGAAGAAAAGACAGAAGAACGGGCGCTGCCTTAGGGCATTTAAAAGGTGCTTGCCTGTGTTAGGTGGTGCTTATAATTTTCCTGGATTTTATGTAATTTAAGTAAAATATTAAAAAAGTAGCTGTCATTAGCAAATTGATAGCTACTTTTTGATATAGATTTCAAGAGAACTCTACCTCTCCCTAACAGGTGCATTTATCATTAAGAGTTTGACAGGATTTTCCGTATTGTTGTACCAAACATGGGGCGTAAGAGATTCTATATGTAAGCTATCCCCTGGATAAAGCAGAGTTTCTTGGCCACTTAAGATTACTGTTAAAATCCCTTCTAAAATATAAATGAATTCTTGACCTTCGTGCGAATAAGGACTTCTGTTTTTATCACCAGGAAGTAATGTAGCAATCGTTGGTTCGAATAGGGGATCGTCTACATCGCCGGATAAATTAGCTAATGAGAAACTTGCATCTTTAAATGTGTGCTCTTTACGATTTATTCTTCTTTTAATATTTAATTCGCTTTCATTAGATTCAAAGAAATAACTTATATTGACATTTAAAGATTCAGCAATTTTTCGTAGTGAGGTCAACGTAACAGAACTTTTTGAAAGTTCAAGTTGAGATAGAAAACTAATAGATAATCCACTTTTTATGGATACTTCATTTAAAGTCATTTTTTTCTGCTTTCGTAATTCTCTTACTCTACTTCCTATATTTTCATTCATTTTTTTCAACCCTCTTTACTGATTTACATTATATATAGTAACATAAGATTAAAAAATAAACTTATTGTTCAGATATTTTATATGTGTTTTAGCATGATCTGAGTTTTTTGAATATTTTTATTGACATGAATAAAATAAATATATATAATTAAATTGAAGTCGCACTTCAATTTTGCATTTTATATTAAAAGAGCAACATAATCAAGCTAAGGTTTTATTTTTATAGGTTATGTATGCGCTAACATGTAAAAGATGTACGCATTATGATTAAATTACACAAAATGAAAGAAACAGTTATAAAAGAAAGTAGGATATTTTTTTTATCACTATAATTGAAGTGTTACTGTAATTTATTGGTCGAAGCCAAAATATAATCTATTAAAAGAGGTGAAAGCAAATGCTTTACAGAAGACCTAAAAGAACCATAATTCTTCAGTTTTTTCTATTCATCTTGCTTACTATTTTTATGGTGGGCTGTTCTTCGGCATCTTCGGGCAAAGAAAGTACAGATACACCCGAAAAAGTATATAAATGGAGGATGGTTACACATCAAATGCCAGGAACATCTAGATATGATAATACAATAGCTCCATTCGTCGAAGATATTAAAAAAGCATCTGGTGGCCGACTGATAATTGAACCGTATGGTGCTAATAATCTTTTTCCTACAGATGAAACGTTTGATTCAATAAAGAATGGCGTAGTAGAAATGGGAGCAGTATACTCTGGTCTATGGACTGGAAAAGATCCTGTATTTGGCCTTGCAGGAGGTATAGCAGGAGATCCTATTGAAGGTTTTAGTGAACATTTCTATCGCTCAGAAGAATTGGAACCAATTTTATCGGAAGCTTATGAAAAACACGGCATAAAAAATCTGGGTTCATTTGATTTCGCTCCAAGTGAGATTTTAATTTCAACTGTTCCAATTAAAACTATTGAAGATTTTAAGGGGAAAAATATCAGAGCGGCAGGTGTAGCCAATCTTTATTATGGAAAGTTAGGGGCATCCTCTGTATCGTTATCTGCACCTGAAATTTATACAGCATTACAACTGGGTACAGTAGACGCTGCTGAATATAATGACTACTTAGTAAATCAGGAAATGGGACTTGAAGAAGTTACGAAATACATTATAGATCCTGCAATGCATGTTGGACCTTTAAGTGATAAGGAGTTAATTGTTAATCCGGAAGCATGGGAAGAGCTCCCTAATGATTTAAAAGAGATTGTAATTGCTGCAAGAGATAAAATAAGATATCGATCAGCTGTAGCATATACTGTTGAAAATTTTAAAGCAAAAGATGATTGGATTGCTAATGGGGTAGAAATTATTGAGCTGCCTAAAGAAGATGTGGACAAAATGAGAGATATTGCATTTGATTTATTACTGGAATTGAGGGAGAAAAGCCCCACTAGTGAGGAATACGTCGATAAGTATG
>DATGTY010000376.1:0-6039 GCA_035301605.1 Chitinophagaceae bacterium
CTGCGACCCGGTCCTTATGTTTGTGCGGAATGGGAATTTGGCGGTTATCCCTGGTGGCTGATGAAGGATAAAGATATTCAGGTTCGTACGAAAGATCCTGAATTTATGAAGCCGGCAAAGAAATATATCATGAAGATAGGAGCGGAGCTGGCAGATTTACAAATCTCTAATGGTGGTCCTATCATCATGGTGCAGGTAGAAAATGAATACGGATCTTTCGGTCATGACTTAGCCTATATGAAGGAGGTGGAGCAGTTTTATAAGGATGCCGGTTTCACGGTGCCTTTCTTTACAGCAGATGGTGCAGGCGCCAGCTATTTTAAAGGCGGAGTAATTCCGGGTATACTCCCGGGGGCGAATGGCTCTCCAAGTCCACAGGATTTAAAAAAATTAGTCAATGATTTTCATGGAGGAAAGGGCCCTTATTTTATTCCTGAGTTTTATCCCGGTTGGTTAGATCATTGGGGAGAAAAATTTCAGAAAGTTCCTGTTTCTTCTTTTATTGATGATGTAAAAAACTTATTGGATGCAGGCATTTCCATCAATTTTTATATGTGGCATGGCGGAACAAACTTTGCCTTCATGAATGGGGCAAATTATAATGGAGATCACCCTATTCAGCCGGATATCACGAGTTATGATTATGATGCTCCTTTGAGTGAAGCCGGCGTACCCACTGAAAAGTACAAGGCTTTAAGGAAGTTGATTCTGAACTATTTACCGGATGATGCTGTCGTTCCTCCGATTCCCGATGCTCCGAACTTTATCAGCATCCCGGATATTCAGTTGACGCAGGAAGCTGCATTGTTTAAGAACTTGCCATCAGATCCGGTTCAAAATGTCCATCTCCTTTCTATGGAAGATTTAAATCAGGGCTATGGATATGTTTTATATAGAACGACTATTAAAAATGGTGGAGAAGGAACTTTACAGGTCAATGGTTTGAGAGATTATGCGCAGGTTTTTGTTGATGGAAAACGTGTGGGAACTATGAATAGGATGGATAAAGAAAAGGATTTGGAAATTAAGGTTTCTGATGGAGCGCAAGTGGATATTTTAGTGGAAAACCTGGGACGAATTAATTATGGCAGAGAGTTGATGAATAATCGGAAAGGAATAATCGGAGAGGTGAAGTTTAATGGAGAAAAATTAGTCGGTTGGAAAATGTTTGGGTTCCCTTTTAAGAATACCAAAGGTTTTGACTTTGAGAAAAATACCGGAATGGTAAATGGTCCTGTGGTATATAAAGGTTCTTTTCAATTGGATAAGACAGGAGATACCTTCTTAGATATGCGCAAGTTTGGTAAAGGAATTGTCTTTGTGAATGGACATAATTTGGGGCGTTATTGGCAGATTGGTCCACAACAGGCCCTCTATTTGCCCGGATGCTGGTTGAATGAAGGGGAAAATACAATTGTTGTTTTTGAGCAGTTGGAGAACGGGAAAACAGAAATTTCTTCTATAGATCATCCTATTTTAGATGATTTACAAAAGTAAAATATAAACACATGAAACAGCTAAAAGTTATACTGCTTTCTTTTCTTTTATTGGGAATCGGAACGACGGTGCTTGCACAAAAGCACCGGAAGGTAAAAATAAAGACGCCTTATGGGAAAATGGTTTTTTTATTGAGTGATTCCACTCCGCTTCATAGAGATAATTTTATTAAGCTGGCGAAAGAACATTTTTATGACGGATTACTTTTTCATAGAGTGATTGATAGTTTTATGGTTCAGGGAGGTGATCCTACTTCTGATGAGGCTAAGCCCGGTGATTTTCTGGGCAATGGAAGTATTGGTTATACCATTCCTGCCGAATTTAAACCGTATCTTTTTCATCGAAAAGGAGCACTTGCGATGGCGCGAGAAGGGGATCGCGTGAATCCGGAGCAGGCGTCGGATGGTTCTCAATTCTATATTGTAGAAGGAAAAACTTATACCGATGAGGAGTTGGACAAAATTTCCAAACGAACAGGCAGAACGTTTACTAAAAAACAAAGAGAAGTATATAGAACCATTGGCGGAACGCCATTTCTGGATGGCGGATATACGGTATTTGGTTATATGGTCAAAGGCTTTGATGTATTGGAGAAGATAGCAGAAGTCAAAACGGATGATAATGACCGGCCGCTAAAGGATTTTCCTATGAAAGTTCGTATTGTCCATAAATTCTTATTCTTTTAAGGCAATTATAACTTTTAATTTTGGCTCAAATTTTGACCGGAGTGGTTTAATCTATGGAAAACCATTAAATTCGCATCAAAACATTAAATATTATGAAGACACCCCCAGAATTAAAGTACACCAAAGATCATGAATGGATTAAGCTCCAGGAAGATGGAACGGCTTTGGTAGGCATTACGGATTTTGCACAAAGTGAGTTGGGCGATATTGTGTATATTGATGTGGATACAGAAGGAGATGCTTTAGATCCCGATGAGGTTTTTGGTACGGTAGAAGCTGTAAAAACGGTTTCTGATTTATATATGCCGGTGTCAGGTACGGTGGAAGCTGTTAATGAATCCTTGGACGATAATCCTGAACTTGTTAATTCTGATCCTTATGGTGAAGGTTGGATTGTGAAAATCACACCTTCTTCTGCTGAAGATGTAGATGCACTTTTGGATGCCTCTGCTTATGAAGAGGAGATCTAGCCGTAGGGTAAAAGACTTTTATGAAAAAAATATCAGCTTTTCTTCCGGCCATTATCTGGACGATTATTATTATTATCCTGACTTTGATGCCGGCTTCCAGCGTTCCAAATACGCCGTTTTCTCGCATTCCCTATTTTGATAAAATGGTACATTGTGGCATTTTTGCCGGCTTTGTATTGTTATGGAGCATGTTGTTTCGTAGGCTCAAAGGGAAGGAAAAACAAATTGTGTATATGGCTCGCGCTATCTTGATTGCCATTGTATTTGGCCTGATAATAGAGCTGTTGCAGGGCGAGATTACCAGCATCCATCGTGATTTTGATTGGTGGGATTTGGTGGCTGATATTATTGGCGCTTTCTTAGGTGCCGCTATCTTTGTAGAAATATATGGACCAAAAAAAGAGAAAGAATCTTGATTTGGTATCTTTTTTGATAGAAACGTTAAAGTAATCATCACATTAAATGTTAATTATGAAATTATTATCAACTAAACTTTTATCAGGAATATTTTTATTGGCCGTTGTAGCCTTTACATTTGCCTCTTGTAATAATGACGATGGCGCAAATCCAACGCCACGAACAGTTACTTATGATGTAAATGGATATGAGGCTTCAGGTATTACGGGAAAGATTAAGTTTACAGAAGTTGTAAATGCAGATTCTGTTTCTGTTTTACTTACTTTAAACGGACAGGACATTAATCAATATGTGCATTTCCCTGTTGTTATAAACAAAGGAACTGCTTTGGAAGAAGGAGAGGAACTATTCCCTTTGGGAACTTTTGACGGAGGAAAAGGCAGTTTGCAGAAAGCTGTTAATATTTCCTACGACGATTTAGTTAAGCTAAATGGAGGTGTAACTATTTATAGTGGATCTGCCGACAAAGACGTTGTTGCCCATGCCGAGATTGGTGTGAACAAAACGTTCTCTGCATTTAGCATGAAAACTGTTGATGGAGTAGTAAATGGCCAATTCAGAGTATATAAAAGAGATACAGGAAGCTATCTCGTAATAAAAGTTGATTCAATAGGGAATAGCTGTCAAGGGATGGATCATCCTGTATATGCATTAAATAATAATGAACAGGATACAACGCTACAGATTAATCCAGTAGCTGATCAGGATTTGATTTCAACTACAGAATTGCCAAATCATCGCTACGAAGATTTAACTACTTATGGAGGTGTTCTGAACGTGTATTGTTCCGAAAGTAATACTTTGAGTGTTATATCAAAAGGAAAATTTGTGAAGCAAAATTCTAATCAGTAATATTCTTTTTTAGCTGATATAGAACGGCTTTAAAGTCTTTGGGCAAAGGGGCGATAATTTCGTGCTTTTGCCCTTTTTCGTCTGTGAAGCGTATTTCAGATGCATGCAGTGCCTGTCTGCTCATGAGCGGGCGTTCTTCTTCCTGAAATCGACCAACTCTGTATTTTCTTTTGATGGAAGACAGATAAAATGGTTCTGCAGAACCATATAAGTGATCCATCACAATGGGGTGACCAATCGATTGCAGATGCACTCTGATTTGGTGGGTTCTGCCGGTAAGAAGTTGGAGTCTGAGCAGCGTATATAAGCCGAAGGTGTTTTCTACGCTGTATTTTGTGAGGGCTTCCATCCCTTTTTTTGCTGTTCTCATTTTGCCACCCTTACTACTTTGGGCGACAATGGGCGAGTCTATTGTCCCTTCTTCCTCCCAAATTCTACCTACGACAAGGCCTTTGTAAAATTTATCAATTTCCCTATTCTGAAATTTTTGAGAAAGGAATTTATGTGTAGATGCATTTTTGGCAAACAGAATAACGCCGCTGGTGTCTTTGTCTAGCCGATGAACGGTGTATATTTTACCTTGTTTTGGTTCTAAAAGACGAGATAGGGAAGGAATAGTCTGGTTATATCGATCCGGAATGGTTAGCAGTCCGGCCGGCTTATTGACGGCAATAAAGGATTCATTTTCGAATAAGATATGCTTTCTTATGTTCATTATTTTCGCTTTTGGGGAGTTTTCTTTTTGCTCTTATTGAAATGTTTTAGCGTTCGAACCTCTTTCTCTGTCAGGCTTCGCCATTTACCGCGGGTTAGGTTTTTCTTTGTAAGCCCGGCATAGACTACCCGATCTAGATTTTTTACTTCATAACCTAATTGCTCGAATATTCTTCGAACAATCCGATTGCGGCCGCTATGGATTTCTATGCCGACTTGGGTATGGTCTGTGTTATTTGGAAAAGCTATTGCATCCGGAGCAATGAATCCGTCTTCCAGCTCTAAGCCTGAAATGATTTGGTCAAAGTCCTTTTGGGTTAGTGGTTTATTTAGGGTAGCGTGATAGATTTTTTCTATTTCGCCAGAGGGGTGGGATAGATGCTGTGCCAGATCGCCATCGTTTGTAATGAGGAGCAGTCCACTGGTATTTCTATCCAAGCGGCCTACAGGATATACGCGTTCTTGGCTGGCGTGGCGAATGTAATCCATTACTGTCCTCCTGCCTCTGGGATCATTGGTTGTTGTCAGGCAGTCTTTGGGTTTGTTGAGCAATAGATATTCCAGACGTTGCTGAATGCGAATAGGTTTATTATTAAAATAGACTTTGTCCTTTCGCTCTACTTTGAAACCCGGTTCCAGAATGGTTTTATTGTTAACTTTTACCTGCCCCTCTTTGATATGTTCTACCGCTTTTCTTCGGGCACAAACACCACAGTGAGCCAGGTATTTGTTTAAGGGATAGGGATAGGCGTTAGTTTTTCGTCTGAAACCTTCTTTTTGAGCCTTTTTGGTCTGTTTTCTTCTTTCTTTTTTGGCTTTGGACGGTTTGGGATAGTCCTGAGTCTGCTCTTTTTCAAAACGGGTGAAAGCATGAGTCTTTTTACCCGTTGAAGAATTTCCTTTGTGGGAGGTGTCTTTTTTTCTCATAGTTGTTGTTTTACTGCTTTTCAGCAGGAATAAATAATAGGGTCTTATTTTCCTTTATTTGCTAATTGGCCGCAAGCGGCGTCTATATCTTTTCCTCTGCTTCTTCTCAATCGTGCGTTTACCCTGTGACGACCAAGATAATTCATAAAAGCATCCACTTTTTTCCTTTCCGGCTTTTCAAAATGAGCTTCATCGATGGGGTTGTATTCAATAATATTAATCAACTTCACCGGAACTTGTCGATACAACTTGATGAGGTTGTCGGCGTCTCTTGTGCTATCATTAAGATCCTTAAAAAGGATATATTCAAAGGTAATGTCATTCTTTGTTTCTGCATAAAAATGATTTAGGGCTTCCATGAGGGAGGCAATATTATTTTTAGCATTGAAAGGCATTATTTTCGTGCGTTGTTCATCCGTAGGAGCGTGTAGTGACAAGGCAAGATTAATACGCAGTTTTTCGTCCGCCAGTTTATG
>DATGTY010000377.1:0-5804 GCA_035301605.1 Chitinophagaceae bacterium
GGTCTGGACAGGAACACCCATGTGGGACAAATGTATTAAGGCTAGTAATAAAATTATCAATGGAGAAGTCGGAGCTTTTAATGGTAGCATGAAGTTGGATAGCAATGAAGCTTTAACTTTTGGAAACCAGAATAGGAAATCAAAAGAGAGTATCTGGGCTATTGCTTTTAGCAGAAAAGGGGGCTTTACTTTTGACTGGGCAGGTTTCTTTATGGGATATTCGAATATGGCCAAATCATTAGATGTTGGTTATAGTGGCTGGAATGCTTTTGTTGTTATTCCTTCTGCTTTTGATATGTTTCAGGAAAATGACCAAAGAAAAGAAAACTGGTTTTTATTTGGCCCTCAGTATGTTTATGGAACGACGGAGCCTATTTTAGGAACGGAAGAATGGGGCGGAAAACCATTGGTTTATGTGAATACTATTCGGAGAGAAAGTGAAGGAGATACCACTTCCAACGGAAGCATGACCGAAGGGGAAGAAAACAGTGGCGCTCGTTTCAATAAGTATAAATCAGGAACTTTGGACGATCCTAATTATTGGGAAAATGAATATATCATCTATCGTTTGACAGAAATCTATTTCAATAAAGCAGAGGCAATCATGCGAAAGAATGGCGGTCAGGCTACGCAAGAAGCCGTAGATCTCATAAATGCTTCTAGAAAAAGACATTTCTCTGATGCTGATTGGCCTTCTGAGAAATATACTACGCAGTCTTTAACAATGGATGAATTGTTGGCAGAAAGAGGTCGTGAGTTTATTTTTGAAGGCAGCCGTCGAGAGGATCTTATTCGCTTTGGTAAGTTTACTACAGCTTCCTGGTGGGATCACAAGCCAATGGATGATCCGAATAAGAAACTCTTTCCTATTCCTCACAAGCAGGTAGCGATCAATCCTAATTTAGAACAAAATCCCGGTTATGGTGAATAAGAAAGATTCGTATCAGTGATTGAACGATTGTGAATAAAAAAAATCTCTCGACTTTTGTCGGGAGATTTTTTTTATTGTTTTCTTATTTTTTTAGCTTAAAATTCTGACCAGTTCCTTGAGGTCTTCATACTTGTACTGATGCGGAGCGTCTTTATAATAAAGGCTCAATTCTTTTAATGTTATCTGTACGATATTTTTATTGGATTGAGGCTGGAAATATTGGCTTCTCAAGGGAATCATGAGGCGTTTCAGATAAGCTTTAACGTCATTGTTGCTAAATATTTGGCCTGTGGCAGGGTCAATAAAGAATAAAATGGAATTCCGCTTGTGATCCATCAAAATTTCTTTTTCGAATCCATCAGAAAAGTTGTTGAAATATCCCAAAAGTAATTGCCTGGGCAGACCGATGGCATGGACAGGAATGTCCAGACGTTGACAAAGTACTTGATATAAAATGCCGATAGAAAGTGCATTTCCTTCTTTGCTTTCCAATATGCTATTTATAAAAAAATGTTTTGGGAAGGATTGGTTGACCTCAGTGCTTTTTATGTGAAAATGATTGTAAAGCATGCTGTTGAGGATGTTAATCTTTTCCAGTGCAGTAAGGTAGTTATTCAATTCCAACCAGACATTTCTTTCTAATTTTTTAATCCTTGTAAGAATATCTTCATGATTCAAATCCGGATATTGATAACGGGCAATAAGTAATGCGCCGGTTAATAAATCAGGTTGATCCTCTGCTGCCCATTCTATAAATGCATCTCGTAAAATCTGAAAATGAACCCGATGAATCAGCATTTCTAAACGCTCCTGAACCGATTCATTTGGCGTGGTTTCCCATAGACTTTCCAATCTGGGGATAATACCTGAGCCATAGTCTAAAATTTTTTTGGCAACAGTGGTATAAACCTCATGATCCGGATCGTCTATTAAACGCAGAAGTGCTTCTATTTGCTGTTCATCGGATTCCATTAATATGTTTTACTTCTTTTTTGCTTTCGACTTTGTTTTTGTTGTCTTTTTCCTGGTGTTTTTCTTTTTCTTAATTGTTCCGGGGCTATTGGTTTCTATAATCTTTTTTACATCATCCAGGGATAACTCTTTCAATTCCTCTTGGGTGTATTTTTCACCATTTTCTTTCTTCCCCAGTTTAATCGATTTCTTTTTGAATCGTATAAAGGGACCCCATCTTCCATTTTCTATAGCCACTTTTTGATCTTCCCATCTTTGGATGTAACGATTGGCTTCTTTCTCTAATTTTGCCTCAATCAGTTCTTCAATTTCTCCTTGACTTAGGTTATCAAAGTTATATTTTTTAGGGACATTCACAAAAAGTCCGTCATATTTGAGATAGGGGCCGAATCTTCCCACCCCTTTGGTCACCGGTTTATCTTTAAAGCTGGTGATAGGAGCATCGGCTTTTTTTCGCTCTTCAATAAGCTCAATGGCTCTGTTTTGATTTACAGAAAGCGGATCTTCTCCCTTGGGAATGGAAATGTATTTTCTTCCCCATTTAACATAAGGGCCATATCTACCGGCACCTATTTTAACGTTTTCGCCATCATAATCTTCTAAGTCAAAGGGGAGTTTGAAAAGATCTAATGCCTCTTCCAGTGTAATGGTTTCAATACTTTGTCCTGGTTTTATGGAAGCATATTGAGGCTTTTCCTCATCCTCGGCGCTGCCAATTTGTACCATGGGGCCAAATCGACCTAAGCGTGCAACCACTGGTTTCCCGGTCTTGGGATCTGTCCCTAGTTCATGTTCGCCTTTGGAGTATTCTGCATGCGCTAAGGTGTCTTCTACCTGACGATGAAAAGGTTTATAGAAGCTGCCCAGCATCTCATTCCATACTTTACCTCCTGACGCAATTTCGTCGAATTGATTTTCAATGTCGGCCGTAAATCCATAGTCCATGACCTGATCAAAATGTTTATTGAGGAAATCGGTAACCACTAATCCTAAATCCGTCGGGAAGAGTTTATTTTTTTCTACACCGGTGTTTTCCTGCTTCATTTGATCGGTTATTTTCCCGTCTTTCAGTTGCAGAATTTGATAATCTCGTTTATGTCCTTCCCGGCTTTTCTTTTCTACATAACCTCTATTTTGTATGGTACTGATGGTAGGAGCATAGGTCGAAGGACGACCAATATTCATTTCTTCCAATCTTTTTACCAGGCTTGCTTCGGTGTATCTTGCAGGAGGGCGATTAAAGCGTTCTATAGCGTTAAGCTCTACAAGAGGTAATATTTGTCCTTCTTTTAAGGGAGGTAAAATACTTGAATTTTCTTTTTGATCATCTTCGTCTTTTCCTGCGTTATATACTTTTAAGAAACCATCAAAAGTGACTACTTCGCCTTTGGCTGTAAGATAATTGTGATGTTCGGAATCTTCCTTAATGGTCGAAATATTAATTGTAGCTGTCGTTTTTTCAGTCTGTGCTTCAGCCATCTGAGAAGCAATGGTTCGCTTCCAAATAAGATTATAGAGTTTTTGATTTTGTGCATTCCCGACCTGAGTTACGCGTAGGTTGGTAGGGCGAATGGCTTCATGCGCTTCCTGTGCACCCTTGCTTTTCGTTTTATATTGTCTTGATTTGTGATACTGTGCGCCATATTTTTTACGAATAACCTCTTCGGCACTTTTTATGGCTGTCTGTGAAAGATTAACAGAATCCGTACGCATATAAGAAATATGACCATTTTCATATAATTGCTGTGCTACTCTCATGGTGCGAGAAACTGCATAGCCCAGTTTTCTACTGGCTTCCTGCTGAAGAGTAGAGGTAGTGAAAGGGGCTGTCGGTCTTTTTTTCCCGGGTTTAACCTGAATATCCGTTACTTTATAGCTTGCTTTTATACATTGTTCCAGAAATTCTTTGGCTGCTTTATCTTCTTTAAACTTATTTCCTTCTGCCTTGAATACAATGTCTTTTTGTTCTTTGTCTTTGGCCTTGAAAAGCCCTTCTACTCTATAATTGCTTTTGGCTATAAATTTATTGATTTCACGTTCCCTTTCGGCAAGTACTTTGACTGCTACCGACTGTACGCGTCCGGCAGATAAGCTTTTGCCACTTAACTTACGCCATAAAACTGGGGAAATTTCAAATCCTACTAAGCGATCCAATACACGTCGCGCCTGTTGAGCATCCACCAAGTTCATATCTACTTTCCTGGGAGATTCGATGGCTTTTTGAATAGCGGGGTTTGTGATTTCATGAAATACTATTCTTTTTGTTTCTTCCGGAGCCAATCCTAATACTTTGCATAGATGCCAGCTTATAGCTTCTCCTTCCCGGTCTTCATCCGTTGCTAACCAAACTTCCTCAGATTTTTTAACTTCTTTTTTTAATTCGGAAACAACTTTTCTTTTATCCGACGAGACACTATAGTGGGGTTTAAAATTATTGTCAATGTCTATGCCCATCCCTTCCTTATTCAGGTCGCGAATGTGTCCTTTAGAAGAAAGAACTTTAAAGTCTTTTCCTAAATATTTGCCTATCGTCTTCGCCTTGGCAGGAGACTCTACTATTAATAATTTCTTTGCCATGAATTTGTATATTTCAAAAACCTAAACTACAGAAGATTTACCCTAAAATCTTCCAAAAAAAGAACCAAATGGTCTTTTAAATCTTGCAAGTTTAAAGCAATATTATAAAAAAATAAAATTGTGATAAGGAATTATGCTTTTCGTGTAGTAAATTAGCAGTAATTTAAAAGTAAGATGGATATAGTAATTATAGGTTCAGGAAACGTGGCTCATTGCTTTGGGCGCTTATTGAAGCTGAATGGGCATCAGATAATGCAAATTCTTAGCAGAAATGAAGAACATGCAAAAGCATTGGGAGAACAATTAAATACTGATTTTGAAACTGATTTTAAGAAAATTTACAGAAATGCAGATGTTTATATTTTGGCGGTTTCTGATGATGCAATAAGTACCATTGCGAAACAACTTTATCTTACAGACCAATTGGTGGTTCATACAGCAGGTTCTATCGGAATGGATGTGTTGGAAAATATATCCTCTCGTTTTGGTGTGTTATATCCTTTGCAGACCATTCGAAAAGAGGCAGAAGGAAATAAAAAAATCCCCCTCCTTATAGAAGCAAACTCACCTCTAGCATTAAACAGAATCCGTTCGGTAGGAAATGCAATTTCCGATAATATAGAGGAAATGGATTCTGCCGAAAGAAGAAAAATGCACCTAACGGCCATCTTTTGTAATAATTTTCCTAATTTTTTAATGACGCTCTGTAAATCATATTGCAAAAGAGAGAATTTGGATTTTGAACTTTTGTATCCCTTATTGGATGAAACTTTTGTTCAGATGAAGAAGCCGCTTGAAGAAACCAGGCAAACCGGTCCTGCGATAAGAGGAGATGAATCGACTATAGAGAAACATCTTACTCTATTGGAAGAACATCCCGAATTCAAGGAAATTTATCAAGTGACTACAAAAAATATAAAAGATTTTTTTAAATCTTAATCTCAAGAGTTGGAAATGAATCAATTGAATCTCTTTAAGCAAATTACTACTTTTGTCTTTGATGTAGATGGCGTTATGACGGATGGAAGTCTGCAGTTGCTGGAAAATGGCGAATTATCCAGATGCATGAATGCCAGAGATGGCTACGCATTACGTCATGCTGTTCAACAGGATTATCGTATGGCTATTATTACCGGAGGTAATTCAGAAAATGTAAAAAAGCGACTTCATGGGCTCGGTATTCAGGAAGTTTATCTGAGTGTAATAGATAAGAAAGAAAAAATGGAAGACTTTTTGCTTTTTAACGATTTGAATAAAGATAATGTGCTCTATATGGGAGATGATATGCCGGATTATGAAGCATTAAAAATGGTTGGTCTTCCCT
>DATGTY010000378.1:0-2582 GCA_035301605.1 Chitinophagaceae bacterium
GAGGAATATTGGAAATAATATTTGGGTCATCTAGTGGAACTCCATCCAGCACAATTAAAGGTGCTTGTCCTCCCGTAAGTGAAGCCTGCCCTCTCATTCGGATGGAAATATCCTGATTGGGATCGCCGCCAGGTTGAGTAATAACTAAGCCGGAGACTTTTCCCTGAACTTGCTGAATGGGATTAGTGACAACGCCTTTATTAAAATCATCGTTGGACAGTTTGGTAATAGCTGAACTTACGTCTTTCGCTTTTCGTGTACCGTAACCGACGACAACCAATTCATTCAGTTGTTCTCCACTAGTTAGTTTTACCTGCATGGATGTTCCGGTGATAGCGACTGTTTTATTCTGATAACCCACATATGAAAATAGGAGAGATTGAATAGAATCAGGAACCTTTAACTGGAATTTTCCCTGAATTTGGGTTGTGGTTCCTATTGCTGTATTGCCTTTGGCTCTGACTGTAACGCCTATTAATGGGCTACCATCGGCTGCATCGGTTACCACACCTGAAATGTTCTTTTCCTGCGCTTGTAAACTACCAGAGGCAGTTAGCCCAGATAGGAGAATGAAAAAGAACAGGATTTTAATAAAGATAAAATTTTTTGTCATAAAGCGAAATTTTAATTTGATTGAATAGAATCCTGATATTGGAGGATGTATGGTATAAATATATTTAGGTTTTTATGTATTATAATACATAATAGCGTATTCGGTACACAAATATATAAAAAGTAAAAAATATTACAAAATAAATATTTGAATTTTTGTCAAAATATGAACCGGGATGCGTGTCTTTGAGAATTCTGGCTGTTTTAGTAAGAATAATTTAAATTTTTTATGATAGAAAAAAGAATTAATTACCTTTGATAACGCTTATAAATAGCGTGTGAAATATTCATTTTGAAGAGTTTTAAAATAAAAATAGTTATCAATGTTACCAAAACAAAATCCTACAGAAACCAGGGCATGGAAACAATTAATAGAACATGCAGATTGGATGGCTGGAGCACATATTAAAAAATTATTTGAGCAGGATAAAACACGATTTGAAAAATATAGCTTGAAATTTGAAAATATTCTTTTTGATTATTCAAAGAATATTATCACAGAGGAAACCATGGAGCTGTTGCAAGATTTGGCAAAAGAATGCAAAGTGAAGGAAGCTATTGATGCCATGTTTTCCGGAGAGCATATTAATGGAACAGAAGATAGGGCTGTTTTGCATACGGCATTAAGAAATGTTTCTAATCAACCTGTGACAGATAATGGAGATGATGTAATGCCGGAGGTGAATGCCGTTTTGGAAAAGATGAAACATTTTTCAGAGCGGATACATAGTGGTGAATGGAAGGGCTTTTCAGGAAAAAAGATAAAGTATATTGTCAATATTGGGATTGGTGGATCTGATTTAGGACCGGTGATGGTAACGGAAGCACTGAAGGCTTATTGGAAAGAAGACATGCAACCTTACTTTGTATCCAATGTAGATGGTACGCATATGGTAGAAACATTGAAGAAAGTAAATCCGGAAGAGACCTTGTTTTTAATTGCTTCTAAAACCTTCACTACCCAGGAAACCATGACCAATGCGCATACTGCACGAAGATGGTTGCTTGAACAAGGGGCAGCAGAAGATGATATTAAGAAACACTTTGTCGCGCTTAGTACCAATAAGGAAGAAGTGGAGAAATTTGGTATTGATCCTGACAATATGTTTGAATTTTGGGATTGGGTAGGAGGACGATATTCTTTATGGTCTGCTATCGGGTTGAGTATTGTTTTGTCTATTGGATATGATAATTTCCATGAATTATTGTCTGGAGCACATGCTGTGGATCAACATTTTAGAAATACGGAATTTGAACAAAACATTCCGGTAATTATGGCGTTGATTGGGATTTGGTATAGAAACTTCTTTGGCTCTGAAACAGAAGCTATCTTACCTTATGATCAATACATGCACCGCTTTGCAGCCTATTTTCAGCAGGGAAATATGGAAAGTAATGGAAAACATGTAGATAGAAATGGGGAAGTGGTAGATTATCAAACCGGTCCGATTGTTTGGGGCGAACCCGGAACCAATGGACAACATGCTTTTTATCAGTTGATTCATCAGGGAACTCCTTTAATTCCATGTGATTTTATTGCGCCTGCGAAGAGTCATAATCCCATTGGCGATCATCATCAAAAGTTAATTTCCAACTTCTTTGCACAAACAGAAGCTTTGATGAACGGAAAAACAGCGGATGAAGTAAGAGCAGAATTAAGCGATAGCGATTTGAGTGCGGAAGCATTGGATGCTTTAGTGCCTTATAAAATGTTTACAGGAAATAAACCAACGAACTCATTTCTGGTAAAAGAAATTACGCCATACTCTTTGGGGAGTCTTATTGCGTTTTATGAACATAAGATATTTGTGCAGGGGATTATTTGGAATATTTATAGCTTTGATCAGTGGGGGGTAGAATTAGGGAAACAACTGGCTAAAAATATTTTACCGGAATTAGAAGATGACAAAGAGGTTACTTCTCATGATATCTCTACCAATGGATTAATTAATGCCTATAAAGAAATGCGG
>DATGTY010000379.1:0-12819 GCA_035301605.1 Chitinophagaceae bacterium
AAATCAAAAGATGATTTATCCATAATATATAATATATAATTAAAAATCGAGTTGCAAAGTTAATAACAATTTTGAACCATTATAATTTTTCTTAGTCTCTTTAGTGCTTTCCTCATATTTATAAAGTAACGAAAAAATAGGTCATATACAAAATAATAATTCTGTAAAATTTATTTTTAAGCTTATCTAATAATAAAAATAGAATACTCATAAAAGGTGATTTTAGCTTCATTTTTCGACTAAAAATGGAGGGTGGGGGATTTCGCATTAAAAATAAAATCACCAAAATATCAAAAGAATATTATTAATACTAATACATAATATAATAAAACTTATAAAGTATTCTGAATTAAATTAGTATAATAATATTTAATTAGTAGGATGATATTATTTTATTTTTACTTAATCTTATTAATATTATAAAAACTGATAAAATAATTTTTAAATAATTTTATTTTATTAATTAGTTTATAGAAAATATTTAATTAATTTATTAAAATAATTATTTAGCTTATTTAAATTAAATAAAAATATATGCTAATTAATTTAGGATATAGCGAATAAGTTCACTAACTTTTTCTCATTTTGTATAACTAATAAAAATAGTAAAATATTATTACAATAAATGACTGATAATAAATTTACTATTATAGTATAATTATTATAAAATAACTAGTGAATTTAATTGAATAAGTTTTCATTTTTATCTAAATTATTTGTATCTTTGTTCTATCAATAGATAATGTTTTATGGAATTATTATTAACTGATTTACAATCTTTTGGAAGTATTAATTATTATTGTAGTTTAATTAAGTATAAGCAATTGTTATTTGAGCAATATGAGCACTTCGTTAAGGGCTCCTACTCCAACCGATATTATATTGCAGGTGCTCATGGCAGGCAGTTATTGAGTATTCCGATATTGCATTCAAATAGGAATAGGACGCCTTTTAAAGCGTTGGAAATTAGTTACGCGGAAGATTGGCAAAAGGTACATTGGCGTGCTATTGTTTCCGCTTACCGGAAGTCTCCCTGGTTTGATTTTTATCAAGATGACTTAATGATTATGTATATCACTAAATATAAATATATTTTCGAGTGGAATTTTGCCTCTTTGAGATTGACAAAAAAATGGCTTCATGCTCATTGGGAAATTCAAACGACCGACTTTTATAAGAAAGAGTACAAAACTGAAAATATTGTGGATGAACGACATCAATTTATGCCTTCCAAAAGAGAGGAATCTGCTATAGTATATCCGCAGGTTTTTGAGGAGAAAATAGGATTTTTACCGAATTTAAGTATTTTGGATCTTCTTTTTTGTGAAGGAAATAATGCTAAAAACTTGTTGACTTTCTCTTCAAGGAGGGGATAGTCTTGAAATTTTTTAGCAGTATTAATTAATGTATTTAAACTAGGCGGTTGTGGAATGGAAATATTTCTTTTGTAACCAAAAGGATACCTTGACCAATAAAATTAATGCGGGAACTTCTACTAATGGACCTATAACCCCGGCAAAAGCCTGTCCTGAATTTAATCCGAATACCGCAATAGATACAGCTATAGCTAGTTCAAAATTGTTTCCTGCCGCGGTAAAAGCTACGGAGGCTGTTTGGTCATATTGAGCTCCTAATGCTTTGGTGATAAAAAAGCCTATGATAAACATAACTGTGAAGTAAATTAATAGCGGGATGGTAATGAGTACCACGTCCATGGGGATTTTTACAATTAATTCTCCTTTGAGAGAGAACATTACGATGATGGTGAACAATAAAGCAATGAGCGTCAATGGGGAAATAACAGGAATAAACTTCTGGCTATACCATTTTTCTCCCTTCCATCTGACTAGGATCATTCGACTGAGAAAGCCTAAAAGGAAGGGTATTCCAAGATAAATTCCAACACTTTCTGCTATAGTTCCGATGGAGATATTGACAATGGCTCCTTCGAAACCTAAGTAAGGTAGAAGTACAGTGATAAATAACCAAGCATAAAAACTATAAGCAAATACCTGAAAAAGACTATTTAAAGCTACTAATCCGGCTCCGTAATCGCTACTCCCTTTTGCTAAGTCATTCCATACCAATACCATCGCAATACAACGAGCTAAGCCGATGAGTATTAACCCAATCATGTATTCTGGATAATTATGTAAAAAGACGATGGCAAGAATAAACATGAGAATGGGACCGATAATCCAATTTAGAATCAGAGATGTGAATAGTATTTTAGTGTTTCTGAATACTTCGGGAAGCATGGCATAGTTGGCTTTGGCTAATGGTGGATACATCATTAGAATAAGCCCTATGGCAATGGGAATATTGGTAGTGCCACTATTGAAGGAATTTACGAAATTAGGGAAGTGAGGGAAAAAATAGCCGATGCCCACCCCAATGGCCATGGCGATGAATATCCATAAAGTGAGATTGCGATCAAGCAAGCTTAGCTTTTTCATTTTTGGCGAGTTTTTTTAGATAAGAGAAAAGTGGAAAAAATTAATTCAATTGGACTTTTTTTAAGTAGAGCTGTTCAAAGACAAAGAATAATTCACCTGCAATTTGTCTGCAAGTCATAGCATATTTTTCGTCTTGATTTGGTGAGTTGTCATGAGTCTTGGGATCTTCAAATGGAAGGACAATTCGCTGCTCTGCGCCGTTAATATGTGGACATTCTTTGTCGGCTCGGCTGCAGGTCAATATTGCGGCAAAGTGAGACTCGGGATTAAATGGGTGATTCCACCGTTTAGAAAATCCAATAATTGGCGGTTTGTTTCGTTCCCCGATGATACTCCATACCGGGTTGCTTTTTTCCGACAAGGCTATGGCCTCGAAACCTGCTTTTAGAAGCGTAGTAATGACTTTGGGATAGACAGAAGTAGCTTCCGTGCCGCCCGAGTAACAATACAAATCTTTGATATCAAAATAGTAGGAGAACGTTTGTGTCCAAACCTGTGCAAAGTGACTCCTTCTAGAGTTGTGAGTACAGATAAAATGAAGGGAAATGGGCTCCAATAAGGCTTGTTTTTGTATGATATAATTGACGAGAGGGAAAAGTAATGTTTTCCGTTCTTCTGAGATATTGATGTCTTTTAAAGCAGAGATGTATTCTTCCAGTTTTTTGTGTATAGCCATAGCTTTCGATATTGATATTGTGGACTAGCAACATCCACTGCCTGGAGTGCAGTTCGTTGTTTTATTAATATTTTTGAGGCGAACCTTAGGTTTCTCATCAGGAATTCCACATTTTTCTTTTGCCAGACAATCGGTTTGTAAGCTTGTTAAAAGAAAATGGGTGCCATCAAAATCTAAACCGTACTTTTCTATTGTTTTGCCCTGATACTCGACTTCTACCTCGGCATCTTCAATTTGTAATGCGTTTTCTGAAAGGCAAATAATATGACTGAGCTTTTCAGGGTGTAGCCTGTGATTGTAGTCATTAGCATTCCAAAGTTGGAAATTAATTATTTCCTCGTTTCTTTCTGTTCCCCCACAGTCTATAAAATGTTTCTGTATTTTACCGACTTCTGTAACATGAAAGTGTTCAGGAACGAGGGTGCCATCGGGTAAATAAAAAGAAATCCGGTCTAACTGTTTTAAAGCTGACTTTACTTCTGATAGTTTCATGATGATTTGTGTTTTGAATGATTTGAGTTTAGCAACAATTGGGCTGGGGAAGGTCTTGATCTAAGAAATCGGTCATAATCTCCTTCATTTTTATCCAATTTTCTTTATGAATGCAGTAGCAGACACTAGTGCCGGTTACATTCCCTTTAATAAGACCAAGTTGTTTAAGTTCTTTAAGATGCTGTGAAATTGTAGGCTGGGCTAATCCGATTTCTCCAACCAAATCCCCACATACACAAGTTTTTATTTTAAATAAATGTTGCAAAATAGCTACCCGCGCCGGATGTCCGAAGACTTTGGCAAAAAGAGCAATCTGATTTTGCTGGTCGGTAAAAAGTTCTGATTTTGCGAGTCCCATTGTACTTTATCGTTTAATTGCAATATTACGATAAATAAATGAGGTAAACTAAAATTATAGGAAAAATATTGAGCTTTAGATCTGCTTTGAATTTATTGGCTGTGGTTTCTTTATTATCTTCTTCATAATAATAGCTAACTTTAAGTAGATAAAAAGAAAAAAATATGTTTTTAGAGGGGCAACAGCAACTAGGTGTCCATTCATCTAGTATTTTTTATAAGGTGGATATTGTAGTGATTGGGGCAGGACAAGCCGGATTATCAGCGGCTTATTATCTAAAAAAGCAGGGGATTGAAGCAGGGAAGGGATTTGTTGTGACAGATGATGAATCCGGCCCCGGGGGAGCCTGGCAGCATCGTTGGGATGCACTGACTTTGAATAGGGTGAATGGGATTAATGATCTGCCGGGGATGTCTTTTGCTAAAGCTGTAGATTCCAAGGAGGTAGAGATTCAGGCGAATATTGCGGTGCCTGCCTATTATGAACAGTACGAGAAGAAATTTGAATTGCCGGTGATTCGTCCTTTACGTGTCAAGGAGGTTGTTGGAAAAGAGGATAGATTTTTAATTAAAACCAATGGAGTGCAATTTAGTGCTCGTGGACTGATTAATGCAACCGGAACCTGGAAAACGCCCAAGTGTCCCAAATATCCTGGTTGGGAATTATTTAAAGGACGGCAGTTGCATACCGGAGAATATAAGGATGCGACTGCATTTAGGGGGGAGCATGTTATTGTGGTAGGCGGAGGGATTTCTGCTATTCAATTATTAGATGAAATTTCAAAAGTAACTACAACGACTTGGGTTACCCGACGACCTCCTGAGTTTAGTGAAGAAAAATTTACACCGGAGAAGGGAAGAGCAGCGGTGGCAAAGGTGGAATGCCGGGTGCGGGAAGGGCTGCCGCCTCAATCTGTTGTTTCTGTAACCGGGCTGCCGCTTACTCCCGAGATTTTGGCGATGAGAAAACGTGGGGTTTTAAAACGAAAGCCTATGTTTGATAAAATAACAACGGAAGGGGTACAATGGAAAGACGGAACAAGGCTTCGAGCCGATGTGATTTTATGGAATACCGGATTTCGGCATTCTCTAGATCATTTAGCCTCCTTGAATTTAGCTAATGAAAAAGGAGGAATTACTATGTCCGGAAAATTAGCAACACAAGTTAAAAAAAATCCCCGTATTCATCTCACCGGTTATGGTCCATCGGCTTCTACTATAGGAGCGAATCGAGCTGGTCGGGTAGCTGCGAATGAGTTGGTTACATATTTGAGATTGAAATAAGAGGAATGTTAAGAAATGATTGCTTTGAATTAATTCCTTTCTATTTCTTGTATCTTTGATTAGTAGAATTAAAAAGAAATATTATGTCAGTAGCAGGAGAAATTGATCAGGTCATGCAGAAAGCACAAGTTGCATTTTTAGCCTATAAAAAATGTAGTTTGGAAGAGCGAGCGAATTTTATGCGTGAGATAGGAGAAGAATTGGCTAACATAAGAGCGGATGTAGTGCCGCTGTCTATGGAAGAGGCACATCTTTCCAATGATAGAATGGATGGAGAGTTAAATCGTACAATTTATCAGTTGAATAATTATGCTAAAAATGCGGCAGAAGGAAGTTGGCTGGATGTACGCATTAACAAAGGAGTTCCCAATGAGGATACGGATATACGAAAGATGATGGTGCCTTTAGGTCCGGTGGTAGTGTTTGGTGCCAGTAATTTTCCTTTTGCGTATTCTACAGCCGGCGGGGATACGGCATGTGCCTTTGCAGCAGGCTGTCCGGTAGTAGTGAAAGGACATCCTGCACATATTCGTACCTCTGAAATGGTGGGAAATGCCATTCAAAAAGCTGCTCAAAAATGTGATATGCCGGAGCATATTTTTCAGCATGTGAGTAACGATTCTTTTGATGCAGGACAGGAGTTAGTGAAACATTCGCTGACAAAAGCCGTCGGATTTACCGGCTCCTTAGGAGGGGGACGCGCTTTATTTGATTTAGCCAATCAGAGAGAAAATCCTATCCCCGTATTTTCAGAAATGGGAAGTGTGAATCCTGTATTTTTGATGCCGGATAAATTGCAAGAAAGTACAGAAGATATTGCCTTAATGTATGCGGATTCTATTACGCAAAGTGTGGGGCAGTTTTGTACCAACCCCGGACTGATTTTCGGTATTGAGGGAAGTGATTTAGAAGAGTTTATCAGTACGCTTTCCGAAAAAATAAAGAGGAAACTGCCGGAAAGCATGTTGCATGATGGTATTGCGAAAGCTTTTTTGGAGAAGAAAAAAAAGGCACTGGCACAACAGGGTGTTGAAATAGAAGCCGTTGCTGAAGAAAAAGAGGTTTCGGGCAAAGGAATGCCTACCATTGCTTCTACTACGGGAGAACTTTTTTTGAAAAATAAAACCCTGCATCAGGAAGTTTTTGGTCCCTATTCTTTGGTGATAAAGTGTAAGGATTTGGAACAAATGCAGGAGATTATTGCACAGCTGGAAGGGCAATTGACAAGTACGCTCATGGCTACCGAGAAGGATGTTGCTGATTGTCCGGAAATATTGGAGCGCGTACAGGAAATTTGTGGTCGCTTGATCATGAATGGCGTTCCTACAGGCGTTACGGTGTGCACTGCGATGCATCATGGCGGTCCTTATCCGGCAACGACCGATAGTCGATTTACTTCTGTGGGGGCAGATGGTATCCGGCGCTTTGCGCGTCCATTATGTTATCAGAATTTCTCTAATCTCTTACTTCCTGATGAACTAAAAAATGAAAACCCGTTAGGAATTTGGCGAATGGTGAATGATGTGATGACCAAGGATGTAATTACTTCATAGTGATAAAGAAACTGAGATGAGGATTGTTGGTACAATAGTGCTCATCTCAGTGTAATGTAACAAAATAATTTGGGATTTATTCTCCTAAATCGTCAAGATTGAGCTGATTGACTGCATCCCAAAGTTGAGTAATGTAAATATTAGTTCCTATTAATTCAACATAGTATCGTTCATCATATACAAAAGTGATAGTGCTTCTGCTGCTATCCTTTTGATATTTTTCGATGGCTTTCACGCCATCTTTTTCTACTGTCTTCTTTACATGAGACTGTGTTTCTTGTTCAAAATCTCTGGCAAGTGATATACGAAAAAGACTTATGACACTAGCAGCAATGGAATCGGCACCGTCCATTAATTGAATTTTTATTTCCTCGGGTTTGTCTTTTTTGCTATAAGTCGCATGGAGAGATGTTGTACTGAGATACCCGCCACCAATAGAATAAGCAGTGCGTTTCATTGCCATTAATTTTTCTGGCATCCACGCTTTTAACTGATCATTGGTCAATGGTGTCAATGAAGTGAGTTTTTTGTAGTTTTTTTCTGCATCTTGAACTTCGTCCGCCATATTTGAAAGAGAGGATACGGCAGAAACGGCTTCTGATAAGCTTCCTTCAGAGGAATCTTCGCTAGTCTGATTTTCGTTTCCTTCCCCTCCACAACTATTCAAAGCAAAGGCCAAACAACCCAGTAAACAGATATATTTAAGCATATGTGAAATTTTATCTTTGATAAGTAATTTCAAAAGTAATTAAAATATTGTTAAAATAGAAATATATGATATGGGCTTTTGCGAACAAAATGCAATGTAGTGAAGCAATTTCCTTGGGTGAGTTTCTTTTTATACGATAGAGAATCAACTTTAATTATTCAGTAATCAGCTTATTTTTAAGCTCAGGAACGGACTGTATGAGGTCTTCTGTTTTGGATTTTCTTCCTTTAATCAAATCTATAATGAATACAGGCTTAGCAATTGAATAGATGGTTTTTGATGTAAATAATTCTATTTTAATCATCCTATAAGTCCTTCTTCTGAAACAACGGGCTGTAATAATTTCAATACTTTTTATTTCACTAAACGCTATATTATCATTTCCGTATCGGAGTTGCCTTCCTTCTAATATTAATCTTTGTGGATTTTTATAATTGATTAATATACTTAAAGTATCTGCTGACCAGCACACTAATGTCAAAGTAACAAAACTCTTAATAATTATATCTGTGTCAATAGAAAATATCCATAATAGTATAGCCACCAAAAAAGACATGGGGATAAAAAACCATATTAACCTATCAATATATGTCCCGCTGAATCTCATTTGTAAGTAAATTATTCCCGTTAATCTCGCAATTGCTCACTTTTTCGTTTTATAAGCATGCTGCTTTCTAACCTTCGCGCATTGATAGGCAATGTCATTTAGTTAACACATTTTATGGCACTTCGACTCCGCTCAGTGCCCGCATCCCGCATCGCGGTCGTTGAGCGGAGTCGCATAGCGGTCGTTGAGCGGAGTCGTATCGCGGTCGTTGAGCGGAGTCGAAACGACCATTTTGAATCTAATATATTCTTAACTAAACAACATTGATTGCTAAATCCTAGAGCCGTCATCATTTCTGCAAAACAAAGGTCATCGCTATAGACGGATCATCCACACTTTCCATCGCGCCATATACATCAGCTCCATCTACATAATAATCAAACTTTACTTTATTATTTAAAAGGAAATCCTTTAACGGTATCATAATATCGCCTACATATCCACCATCGAAATCATCTCTCAGCGTAAAAGTATAGACCCCATTATCATCTACCGTGTAATTAAAGGTGACAGTTGTTGTCCAGCTACCACCATTACTTGTCTGTTCTTCAATACCTTTCAATGATAAGCGGTGATTGATAATATCCCAAACAAATTCCAGGCGGCCTCTATCAAAGCAATAGCGCAGATAGCCACAAAGGTTTTGGTGGTAAAAACTCAGTATATCTGCTCCCTTATCCGATGTGCCCGGATAGATTTGCATATAATCCGAAAGCATCCCGTTGTACTTCGTTCCCCAAAGCATATAAAGTGGCAGCAATGGTGTAGGAGAATTTTTAAGCACATATTCTTTGCCTGTATTATCATAGAGCGCCAAAGTGTTTGCATCTTTCCAGGCTATTTTCACAAAACTAATTCCGTCAAATTCAAGTCCGCCATGTAAGATAGCCATTTGATCAACGGTAAATGCAAACAGCTGCGTCACAGACGCGATGGAATCTTTGCCATATAAGGCTGTAAAAGTAATCCGCTTGCCGGCATTCATGCTGTTTCCGGAATTGGCTTCTACCGATACTTTCAAATCGTTGTTATAGTCAAAGTACAGATTGGGATGGTTTATAAAATACGTTTTCCATTTGTCGATAGCTGTTAAATAACCGCCATTCATATATTTATCCTTTTGTGCAGCGGTGGCCTTCACCAGAGAAAAGGGCTGGCGGTAGCGCTTGCCTATGAAAACCATACTGTCTTCGGAAGAATGGTCATAGATAAAATTAATGTCGCTTTTAAAACCCTTGCCTACATCCGGAGAGTGGAAAGCTGAGGTATCCGGATTATTCAGGATAGAAATATAAGTATAAGTGCCAAAAGTTAAGGCTGCTCCCATATCTTGGCGAATACGGTATTCCGATTTTTTTACTTTGGTAGCGGTTTGATCGGTCAAATCTGCAACCATATTTACATAGCCTTCTTTATCAAACTGCATATAGAAAGCATAGCCGCCTCCCTGTGCCGTGGGCAGCGTTCCTATCCAGCCATTATCAGCACTTGTCAATATGTTTTTGACTGAATCTATCTGCGCCTTCATTCTTTCCTGAGGGAGCTTATCAAATTTGGCTACGTAGGATTCTTTTTCACAACCGAAAAAAGAAATCATTAAAAGTGCCGTTAGCAATAAATATATTATCTTTTTCATAATTGAAATTTTAAGCTAAAGTTGTTCTCCTGTGGTTCCGTAAATCTTGTTTTCCGGCGTATTTTGTTCATAAAACCCTGCAACATGAGTGTACATGGATGCAGGCGCATCTTTAGGCATCCATTTGGCAATGAAAGTATTTTCCTCCAAGTATTTCTGAATGGTATTTTTAAAGGTATTGATGAACAGGTTGCCGTTGTCAAAAGTAGTTCCACTCGCCTGTGCCACTTTGGTGAAGTGTATCTCTCCTGTGCTGGCATCCAGCGTGTAGGAGAAACTGTAATCACTATAATATGCGTCTCCATCTGTATTCGTAAACTGCGCCCTCACCACCAATGAAGTAGAAGATTCAAAACGAAACTCGATGTAATTCATGGTATAAACAGAATTAAAGTCTGCAACAGCCTGCTTCATGGCATTAAACCCGTCTATAAATTCCTGAGAAACAGGAAATTGAGTATAAATTTCATCTCCTAAGTTAATAGTAATGGTCTTATACAAGCCCGCATTAAGCCAATATTTGAAATTGACCGAGGGGTCTTTCACTACATCCTTAATATAAGTCTGTACTTCCTTCTGCAATTTTCTGAAATCAATATTAAGGGAAGAATTAAAATAGCTCACTACACTCTGCTCCTTTGCGCGCAATGCGGTCTGTCCTTCCGCTGAGCCTGAACTTAAAACCCAAGCGTCGAACCAGGATTGGCCGGAGACTAATAATGCCTTTGTGGTTTCTGCGAAATCTTCGGTGGGATTTTGACTGGCATAAGCCGAAACATAGCCCCAATTGTGTGCATCTTCCGTAGCTACATCAGTCCAGTTTCCATTATAGGTAGATTTGGTGATTTCCTGAAAATCAGCCGGCATGATAAACCGTTGATTGAGAATATGGGTAAATTCATGATGAATGACCCCCAACCTGCCTTTGATAAATCCGGGGCTGAGGGAGAACGAGTTGATTCCAAACAAATTAATACGTACACCACCCGAAGCCGTTCCTGCATAGCCAACACCCGACCCGTCATAGGAAGTAGAACCGTACAGCACCCACTGTCTCGGCATATTCTTTTTCATAAAATCAACTCCTGCCACGTCATCATAAGGCTTGACAAAGCCTTCCAATACACTTGTCATCATGGGTTTGACGGCATCCACATTCGGAGGAGATACATTCCTGTCCGATTCATGGTAATACATATGATTGCGATAAATCACCTCCGAATTATAAGGATCCAGGAAATTCTTTTGCAGCCATTGATCTAATGGTGTATTCTTCTTAGCAACGTCAGGATTTAATTCCGACATATCTATGGGAGTAAAAGACTCCTTATTGCAAGCCTGTAAGACTGCACACATCAAAAGAACTGCGGTGATTCTGAAAATGATTTTATTTTTCATGATACCTTTATATTATTGATTAACGTGGATTAAGTTTGATTCCTGCCAACTTAGTTTCTTCCGGTATTTGGAAAACTCTTCTCGGATCATCCGGTTTGAGTTCAATGAAACTTTCAACCCCTGTCGGGCTGTATAAGTTTTTACGAACTGGTAGATGAAGTCTGACCAGATCCATCCAGCGAATACCTTCCTGCATAAAAGCTGCTTTTTTCGCATCCAAAATCGTTTTTATGATTCCTTCTTTCGGATCACTGATGCCGTAGAAATCCTCAATTTTTTGTAGCGTAACAGCATCTGTGGAAGGATTGTAGTTATTTATACGTACACTGTAAAAAGTATTGATGTCTTGTAGCGCCAGATTATATTTCCCTAATTCGGCATAGGCTTCTGCGCGGTTCATCAATGTCTCATCTACTGATAACAAAACAACCGGCAGGTATGGAAAACCTGTTGTAGCCGTAGCATAATAGAAAAACTCTCTCCATTTGTAGGTCGTATAATTAGGGAGTGAATAGCTGAGAATAAAATTAGCAAGCTGCTTTCCTGTAACATTAGATTCGCTAAACATTTTAACTAATTTAGAACCATAACCATATCTTGGAGTTTTATAAATCCTTTGATATGTAGAATAGCAACTGGTCAGCAATAAAGTAGATTTAACATCCGATTTACTGAAGTCAATATGAAACTGACCCGATCCCTCTTCTTTCCATTTTCCGGCGATGGGTCTTAATTGGCTTTTCCAATCCCCAGATGGAACAACGGCAGTGGCATGTTTGATGACCTTTTTCCATTCCCCTTTAAAGAGGTAAAACCGAGATGCAAAAGCATGAGCAGCCGCTTTGGTAAAGTGATACGCAGGCACTTTGTATTTGGAATCGTCTATCAGTTTAATTCCCGCTTCCAAATCTTTTTCAATGTTGTCATAAGTAGATTGAACAGTGCCTCTGGTGTATTTGGCCAGGAGTACTGTTTCCGGCTTGGTAACATAAGGAATGCCGGGCGAACTGTTGTCGCCATCAATCTCGTAAGCTTTGGCAAAGAAGATGGCCAGCATGTGATGGGCATAAGCCCGTCCAACCAATGCTTCTCCCTTAAAAGGAGCCACTTCTTCAGCGGTGAAATATCCTTTCTCTATGCCCTTTTCAATAGATTCTAAAGCCTGATTGGCTGCAGCAATCGCCTCGTAACAACCATTCCAGTAATTGCCCGCCGAATTGGTTTCTGCACCCGGATAATCCTGCCAGGTATAATAAGTGGTGATGAGATCATTGACCTCTCCGATCCCCGGCCCTTTATCTTCCGAATTGTCAGAAGCGGCTTCCGTAAAGGTGAGATAATCGGCAGTAGGATAAGCCGTACCAGTCAATTGAGCCACCTTTTGCACGGTATTGATCTTCGTTCGGTTATCAGGTGATACATCCAGGAATTTTTTTTCACAAGATCCTAGGGATAGTGTCACTAAAGCGAGTAAGGCAATTACTTTTATTTTAAATTGTAATGTATTCATATTAAAAGCCTATTTTAAGAGATATTGTAATACGTTTTGCAGAAGGCAGTGCTACATCCCCGGATGCAAAAAATTCTGGATCCTGTCCGTTGAGGCGGTCATCGGCGTAAATGACCCAAAGATTATTGGCTGTTACATGGA
>DATGTY010000380.1:0-9236 GCA_035301605.1 Chitinophagaceae bacterium
CTATTTATTACATCCATTACTTTATCTACTCTCTTATTGAAAGGGGAATTTTCAGTTTCAGCCATTAATTCATCATCTTTTATAAAGTCGATTCCTGCATCTGCTAATTGGCTGACCTTCTGAGCTGTATCTCCAGGGGATAGCCCGACACTGGGTTTGATAATGGTTCCAATCAAGGGTCTTTCTGCAACATTCATCTTGTCTCGTGTTCCTAGGATACCAAAATGAGATCCTCTAAATTTAGTGGAATAACAGTCGGGTAATTCAAAATCGATAAGTTTAAGACCGGTAAATTGTCTGAGCTCATATAAATTTCCCTGTAGCGTTGAAATAAGTGTAGGAATATTGTATTTAAAATTATGTACAGGCCAGGAAACAAAAACTATGGCTCGCTTAAATTTTTTATTTTGAAGGTTATCTCCGGGGATTGATGGATGATCTTTAATATCTAAGGGTTCTATTTTTTCCACTCTTGCTGCGAATCGTGCTTTTAATTCTTCAGTCTCTCCGGGTATTTTTACAAAGGTTCCGCTAGACTGTTCTCCTGCTAAAACTGCGGCGGCATCTTCGATAGAATAGGGAGTCTCAATAAGATATTTTGCGATAACTCTTTCCATATAGCTTGTAATATGTTTTTGATTTAGATGTTATATTATCTAAGTAAGGAGCCCTTTTAGTCCAGAGGTAGCTGTTTGTCCATATCCATTATCTCCATATTCCTCTGCATTTTCAATCTCGCTTAAGAAATCATAAGAAATGGGTCTATAGTAGTTAATAGATGGATCGAAAGAGGCTGCGGCCCGTGGATTTCCGTCTGGTAGTTCTGTTTCAAAAGCTTTGTGTCGTTTTAAAATAGCCCAGCGGTTAAATTCCCCACAAAGTTCCCGTGCATATTCATCTAAAACGTCTTGTTCTGTAGCCGTTCCTAATTCATGATTAGAAGCACCAGCTCTGACGGCACGGTTTCGTAACTTATTTAAATATTTAGCTGCTTTTCCGCCGTTTCCTAATTGCTGTTCTGCTTCGGCTGCAATTAAGTAAACTTCTGCCATCCGCATAATAAACATATCTCCTTGTTTAATTTGTAGATTGGATCCGTAATTAAGTCCATTATGAGACCAGTTAAACTTGTTTAAAGAAGGGAACAGCTTATATCCGCTATTATTTAACCCTTGTTTTTGTATCCAATCATTGGTTGTTTGCAAATATTTACCTTCGTTATCAAATAAATCATCAATATTTATACAGAAATACTTTCTTTTCGCACGATCTTCTTTGCTTAATCTTTCTTTAGAAAGATAAATTCCAAAACGATCCTCATCCGAATCCAGAGGGTAAGGATTGGCATAAACGTTGTTTGTTGGTTCTAGTTGACTAATGTCTCCGTTATGCACTCCTTTGGGCCAGATAAAAGCTTCATATTGATTTCCGCCATAAGTGGCAGGAGTAGCATTTACATCGACATAAGGATAGATTTTTTCTCCTACATGGGACGGATTGATTCCATATTTCGTACAAATTTCTTCTGTTAAAGTTACAATTCTTTTTTCGTCATAAGGAAACCATCCCGCTTGTGCCATGGAGAAATTTCCAAATGCCGTAGTAAATGAATTCTCCCAGCGTTTGTCCCAACTGGCATCGAAGCAGTCTATTAAATATTTTGAGGCTGCTACTTCATTCACATTGACGCGACCATAAAAATAATTTTGCTTATTCCCGGTTAGAACAAGTTCGCTACATTCGTTTGGATCACAGAATGTGTATGCAAAAAGTTTATTTGATTTGGAGGCGTAATTCCAAGAATCACTATCCCCGCTTACCGGACCAGAAGCTATGAACAAAGCCTCTTTGTTATCTCTGTTGTTTTTATCGTACCAGACCTTCTCTACATCATCGTATAAGGCTGCGCCATAAGAGGCGGCATTGGTTATCAAATCTTCTGCTACTTCTTTGGCTCGTAACCAGTAAGATTTACCATCTTCTTTCAGATCTTCTCCTGCACCTTGGGCATAGGTTCTGGCGAGTAAACCCATTGCTGTTTTTTTAGTCACGCGTGCAACGGTATCATTAAAGGGAAGTATTCCTAAAGCCTCTTTTGCCTCTTTTAAATCTTTTATTATCTGCTCATAAATTGTACTAATTTTGGTTCTTTTGGGGGCTAAATTAGGTTTTCCTCCGGCAGATTCAAGATTTAATGTAACTGGACCATAATGAGTCGCCAATATTAAATAATAAAATGCACGCAGACATTTAGCTTCGCCCACTTTTTCTTCAATATCTTTCTTATCTCCTTCTACCTTATCTGCAACGTTAATCACCGTATTGCAAGTAGAAATAACAGAGTAAAGTTGTGTAAAGGCTTTATTGGTGGGATTAGTACTTGTTGTTAAACCTTCATAATAGTAATAGTCCTTTCCCCAGTCGCTATTATTTTGATTTTGCCAAAGGTCTGTACCTGCTTCGGACATAAATAGAAAATCTGAAGCAGAAAATAGCTGATCGTAAAGTGGCGAGTAGCATTGTACCAATAGTCCATCCCAGGTTTTGAAAGAAGTAGGAGTAGCGTCTCCTGCAGTTGGGTTATATTCATCTAATTTACAGGCGCTTAATAGGGCAAAGAATCCCAACCCTGCGGTTTTAATAAATGTTTTTCTTGTATATTTTTCTGTAGTCATTTTAAAGATTTTTAATTTCTTCTAAAAAGTTAGATTTAGTCCGATAACAATTTGTTTAGTTAACGGGAAATCTAAGCTCCCGTCTTGTTCCGGATCATAGTCCTTTAGCAGGTGACTCTTTGCCACGACAAATAAATTGGTAATTGTTCCATAGAAACGTAGTTTTTCTATCCCAATGTTTTTCATGAAGTGGTGCGGAAGTGTATAGCCAAGCGTAATGTTTTTGAGCTTGATAAATGAGCCGTTTACATAGGAAAGCCCTGAAAATCCGGTATAACTTTGTCTCTTACGGGAAGCATTTAATCCCGGAAAGTCATTGGAAGGGTTGCTGGAAGTCCAATAATTGAAATAGGATGGGAAGTTGTCTCCTCCTGTCGGGTCATAGTCTGTAAGAAGAGAATAATTAATCATTTGCCCATATCTCATATATGCGTATATGGTTAGATCAAAGCTTTTATAATTAAATGTATTTTGGAAACCGAGCCACCAATCCGGGGAGTGATGTCCTATGATTTGTTTATCATTGTCGCTTATTGCATAAGGGTTTTGTTTGTCATAAATTACTTTATTCCCATCATCATCTACGACAGGTTTCCCTTGAGAATTGACTTTGGAATACCTGTTTTTCCCTTCTTTTATAAGATGAGGAACATCTATTTTAATATCTCCGGGTTTTTGTCCAAAAACTGCTGCAGCTTCGGCTTCATTTTTTTGCCATATTCCTAATATTTTATAATCATAATAAGATTGTAGGGAATGACCTACTAGAAGAGCATAGTCTTCGTTAATTACAGGAGAATTGGATTTTTTTGCCAATTTAGTAATCTCTCCCTTCGTCTGTGTATAGGTTATTGTCGAATTCCATTTGAAATTATTTTTTACAATATTATGGGTCGTTAATGTCAATTCCACACCGTGATTTTTGGTCTTAGCAATATTAATTCTTGTTTGATATGGCGTACTTGCATTATAGGCACCATTTACTGCCGGAATGTTTTTGGTCCAAATAACTCCGTCTGTGTGTGTAATAAAATAATCTGCTGTTAAATTAATTCGGTTATTTAAAAGACCAGCATCTATACCGATGTTGGTGTTGTGTGATTTTTCCCAGGTTAAATCGGGATTGGGAAGTAGTTGAGAGAAATTATCTTTATTCACTTTTTTACCACTTAAAGAATAATATCCAGCTTCAATGTTTGCTATAGAGGAATAGGGATCAATGCTTGCTGTCCCTGTAACTCCGTACCCTAACCGAATTTTTAAACTGGATAGCCACTTTTGGGTATTTTGCATAAAGGGTTCCTCTGATATTCTCCATCCTGCAGAAATAGCTGGAAAAGTCTCCCATTTTTTACCTTTAGCTAATTTTGAAGAGCCATCTTTGCGAACAGATGCTTGGAAAAGGTATTTATCTTTGTAAGAATAATTTAAACGACCTATTATACCGAGTCTTTTGGACATTGTATAGCTAGAATTAACAGAAGGGCTATTCCCGATAGCTATATTATGCCATAAATAAGCGTTTGAGCTAATTTGATTATTTGACATAGAGGTGTTTTCATGCTGGTTATAATTATAGGTTGTTACACCGGTAAATTTGAAATGATGAACATTGTCGATATTGAACTTATAGGTTAATATGTTCTCCCATCTGTAACTCTGTGTACGATTTTGTGTTATAGCAGCAGATACGGTGGGGGCTGTCCCAGTTGCTGATGCTCCTTCATTCCAGTAATACTGATAGGATCCTATACCAACAAAAGAATTACTCCTCGGATAAGAGAGGTGAATGCCTAAACGAGATTCTAGAGAAAGTCCCCTTATTGGATTAATTCGAATATAAGGATTGAGATATAGATCGAATCCTTTATTTTCATCTCTATAGACATCTTTGTCAGTATCTAAAAGATAATTTACAGTTTGTTCATCCCCAGCTACCGGTAGCACGTTTAAATTTCCCTCATCATCATATAGACGTCCATAAGGAGTCGCTCGAAGTGCATTTTCCATTTTAGAATAAGTATTGTTTGAGTTGGTATATGCCATTTGTCCATTTACGCCGGTCTCAAACCAGTTTGTTATTTCCTGATTAATACGGAAATTAGAACTAAAGACTTTGTAATCATCTCCTTTGTACTGTCCTTTTTCGTCATTATAGTTTAAAGAAAAGTAAACTTTTGTTTTGTTAAATCCACTTGAGAAAGAGACACTATAGTTCTGGGTTAATTTATTGCTCATAATAGCATCCACCCAATTTATAGTTTCTCCCCTTTTATAGGCTTCATAAACCTTGGGTTTTAGAACCTCTTCATCTGAAGTATAAGTGCCTGCTTCCTGCTGCGCTAATTTCTTGATTTGAAAATATTCGTTCCCCCTGTGAACTTTTGGTGTCGTTGACCAACCGTTAAACCCTATATAAGTATTAAAATTTACTTTGGTTTTCCCTTTTTCTGCATTTTTTGTAGTAATAAGGATGACTCCATTTGCACCTGCTGCTCCGTATATGGCTGTAGAGGAGGCATCTTTTAAAATATCAATACTTTTGATATCATTAGGATTGAGATTTTTATAGGAACCAGGCATTCCATCAATTAAGATTAAAGGATTTCCACTTGCACTAATTGAGCGTGTTCCTCTTAATTGCATAGCAATATCGGCACCTGCTTTTCCGGAAGATTTCGTTATTTCTAAGCCCGGAACCTTGCCTTGAAGCGCTGTCATGGGATTTGAACTTGGATTCAAAACAATATCTTTACTGTCAATGGAGGTTATTGCCCCTGTTACATTCTTTTTCTTTTGAGTTCCATATCCTACAACGACTACCTGATCTAGTCCTTTTGCAGCCGTTGATAAGTTGATGTCAAGTGTTGATTGATTATCTATTTTGATAGTTTTCGTGGAATATCCTAAATAGCTAATAACCAATTGAGCCCCTTTTTCTACTTCTAATTGAAAAGATCCGTCTGATTCAGTTACAGTACCATTTTTTGTTCCTTTAACCTTTATCGATACGCCGACTAAAGGTTCTCCGGTAGCAGAGTCGGTTACTTTTCCTTCTATTGGATGAACCGGAAATATTGTTTTTGATGGACCACTATACGCTCCTGATTTCGTTTTTAAATCCATGATATGCGGGCGTGATTTCGCATTCATTGGAAATGAGAAAATGAGCATGAGGAAGATAAGACAGGGAATGATCTTCACTGTTTTAAGAAAGATTAAAATTCTTTTTGATTTCCTATAAGATATAATATTTTTCATATATTTGTTAGTTTCTATCTAATAGATAGTTGGGTTTTAATATAAAAAGAGAAGCAGTATATCTGTCAATCCTTGTTTTTATAAATTTGATAAACTACACTGGTAGCCGTTATAAAGAGTTTATTATAGTTTTATATATGAATTAGTCGGTAAAAATTGAGATTATACGACTGCTATAACAATACAATGCAAATATAAGATGGGGGTAAACAGTATTTGCGTATTATCTTTTCAATATGTTATAGCAATTTAACATGTTGTATTTGTTTTTTAGAAGATGGGTAACATCTTGTATGCTTAAGATAATTTGTTATAAATAAAGAAAGGACTTGATGCTTACATTTGTAAACTATTAAATAGAGGTATAAATCCATGTATAAACAAACTTTTAAAAAGGCTTTAATAGGAACATTGTTATTCGTTTTGTTGTTGCCTTCTTTGTCATCGGCACAAGGAGATGTAAATTATCAACCTGAATGGGAATCCTTAGCACAACATCAATCTGTTCCTGACTGGATGCGTGATGCTAAGTTTGGTATCTATGTTCATTGGGGCGTATATTCTGTTCCGGCTTATGGAAATGAGAAATACATGAAACATATGTATAAGGATACCGGTTTTAGCGTGTTTGGTACATATAAGAGGCATAAAGCGATTTATGGACCTTTAACTGAATTTGGATATGAAGATTTTATTCCCATGTTCAAAGCCAAAAAATTTAATGCTGATAAATGGGCAATGCTGTTTAAGCAAGGAGGCGCTAGGTTTGCGGGACTAGTTGGTGAACATCATGATGGATTTTCTATGTGGGCAAGTAAAGTTACTCCTTTTAATGCGAAAGACATGGGACCTCATCAAGATATCGTTGGGGCGCTTTCAAAGGCTATACGAAAACACGACATGCATGTTTTTATTTCTTTGCACCACGGGCATAATTATGATTATGTAACCGATATTAAACCTTCCTGGACGGCTGCCAATCCTAAATATCAAAAATTATATGGTTCTACTATGCCACGAGATAAATGGTTGCAAATGTGGCTGGATAAATGTAATGAAGTAGTCGATATGTACCATCCGGATATCATGTATTTTGATGCTTGGTTAAAAGATATTCCGGATAGTTTAGTTCAAAATTATTTATCCCATTATTTTAATACCTCTGAAAAAAGAGGACAGCATGTGGCAGTAGCTTATAAAAATAACGATCTTCCCTCTGATGTAGGGATGTTGGATTACGAAAATACTCATCCTGACTCCATAATGGATCAACCTTTTTTATGTGATTTTCCGATTGGAACCGGACAATCCTATTCTTGGGGATATACCGCGGATATGAAAATAAGATCAGCAAAAAATATTGTGCAAACCCTGATCGGTGTGGTGAGCAAAAATGGACAAATGCTGCTGAATCTATCCCCTAAAGCAGATGGTACTATTCCTGAAGACCAAAAGAATACAGTATTGAGGGTAGGGCGCTGGTTATGGACCTACGGTGAATCTATATATGGAACCCGCCCCTTTAGTAGCTTTGGTGAAAAGTTGTCTTCCGGAATTCAGGTTTATTATACCCAAAAGGAGAAAGCGCATAAAATTTATGCTATATTCTTAGGATGGCCGGGAGCGAATTCATCTTTTTTACTCAAGAAAATAAATCCTGACAGCTTTAGCGGTACGATTAAAAAAATCACCTTACTTGGGTTTAAAGAAAATTCTAATTGTTCATTTAAAATGACAAATGAAGGTCTAAAGGTTGAAATTCCTGAAGCAAGGTTGCCCGACGATATTGCAGTAGTTCTACGTATTGAAACAAAGTAAATAATAAAACACGCTTTATGAGAAGTAAAAGATATATAACCGGTATTGTCTGCTGTCTTTTTATATTAGGATTAAATATGCCCAAGTTGCATGCACAACAAAATCAGGCAGCGAATAAGCTTTTTACGGTAATTGGAGGCTCTGATTCTCCCGTTATTGATAGCGGTATGGCGGGTACAGAAGGAATTCAGGGCGGATTTGAAGGGGGACGTTTCCTGAAAGTCGAAGATACATACCATATATTTCCTACAGAAAGAGCCGGAGAAAAAGGAATGCCGGATTATTATGATCGGGTAAAAACCCGTATTGGTCATTGGGTAAGTAAAGATGCTATCCATTGGAAAAGGGTAAATACGTTATATCAATCTGATGGAGGTTATGCTGTTTCAGATTATGATAATCCAGCAAATGATAGAAGAGGTGCTATATGGTCTTTCATGCCTATTTATAATAAGCAGCAGAATAGATGGAATGCATTTTATGTTGCCTATACAGTTAGCAAAACCGTTGAACCGAATCATTCCTTTGGTAGAATATGGCATACCGTATCTGAAAAATCCGGAATAGGTGGTATTGGAGGACCCTATAAAGATGATGGAATTGTTATTGAACCGGGACTAAATTCCCAATTGTGGGAAGGACGTCAAGGTGTTCAATCTTTTTTCCCTTTTAAAGTAGATGGGAGATGGTTAGCCTTTTATGGGGGAGCCTATCCATGGCATCAATGGAGTGATTATCCCTATAATGGGCACAAAGGGTGGCAAGTAGGATTGGCTTCTTCGGACAGATTATCTGGTCCCTGGCAAAGAATGGATACTTCAGTTAATCCTATCACCTCTATTCATCCTTTTTTTGTAGAAAACCCTATTGTAAGTCAGTTGCCCAATGGCGTGTATATAGCTGTTTTTGATGGTGGACCGAATACGTGGGGATTGCACCTTCCCAATAAAATGGCTTATACGCTTTCAAAGGATGGAATACACTGGAGTAAGGCGCATTATATTGCCATTGCTCATAAAGTAAATAAATGGTGGGATATTATGCGGACGCCTATGGGGCTTGTGTCGGAAGGAAATGGAGAATATACTATTATTTATGCTGGTATAAAAGAAGATCAAAGGTTTCATCCATTGGGAATGGTAAAATTGAAACTCAATAAAAAGGTGCTTCAAGAAATGACTAAAGAGCTTGAAGATTAAATATGGAAAGGAGTTGATCTTATTAGCACTAATTAAGAAGTGACAATTGTAGAAAAGGATAAATATGAAAAAGGCAACCTGGATACTTATTACTTTATTGTTGTTAATAACTGCTTGTACTCAAAAGACGATAGTAATCGTTACCCCTCAAAGGACGAATGCAAGATTAGATTTTGGAGTGGAAAGGCTTCAACAGTCTTTAGAAAAAGCAGATTATCAGGTTAAGATAAGAAAGGGGGAAACCGAACTAGATCATGAAGGGAAGGTTATTGTAGTAGGACCA
>DATGTY010000381.1:0-2497 GCA_035301605.1 Chitinophagaceae bacterium
ATTCAAAATAAAAATACACTTACTTTAGTGTTTATAAAAAGTAGCATCCATGAACCACCTCTTTTATTTTTTCAAAAAGGTTTTGCCCTTTTTTATTTTTGTGTTGTTTTTTCAGGTTGCAGAAGGACAACCTTTGCGACATGCGTGGTCGGCATCGAGTCTGCATTTTGGAGCTTCTAATGTCATTTCCCCGGATTTAAATGATTTTAATGGTGTTCAATGGGAAAAGAAGGGACATTTATTTACCCGGTTGGAAGAGGCAGGAAGGGGATATCAAATCGTTGAATATAATCCCGAAAATAATTTTTCAGAAAAAGTACTTGTCACATCACGAAATTTAATAACTGAAGGCAATGAAACAGCACTTGATATTGAAAGTTATACTTGGTATAAGAAGAAAGGATTATTACTGCTTTTTACGAATGCCAAGCGGGTTTGGCGTGCCAAAACAAGAGGAGATTTTTGGATTTATAATGTAAATGAAAGCTCATTGGTGCAGTTGGGAAAAGGTTTACCGGAATCCTCTCTTCAGTTTGCTAAAATTTCTCCTGATGGAGAAAGGGCAGCTTATGTGAGTGAGCATAATATATATGTAGAGAATTTAGAAACAGGAGAAAGGAAACAATTGACACATGATGGTACGGAACGGATTATTAATGGTACGTTTGACTGGGTATATGAAGAGGAACTTTTTTGCAGAGACGGTTTTAGATGGAGTCCGGATAGCAAAAGTATTGCGTACTGGCATATAGATGCAAGAAATATTGGAACCTATTTAATGCTAAATACGACGGATTCGGTCTATTCTTATGTTATTCCTGTGCAATATCCTAAAGTGGGATATGATCCTTCTTCTGCGAAAGTCGGTATAGTAAAAATTTCTACAGGAAAAACAGAATGGATCCCTATTCCGGGGGATCCTGTAAAACATTATTTACCACGGATAGAATGGATTGGAGATAACCATAAACTCATGGTACAGCAATTCAACAGAAAACAAGATAGTTGTTGGTTATATTTGGTGGATACAAAAAAGAATAAGGTAAAGACCATTTATAACGAAAGTGATTCTGCCTGGATTGATTTAAATTATTTTTGGCAATATGATCGTCCGGGTTGGGACTGGATTGATGGAGGAAAATCTTTTTTGTGGCGTACAGAAAAAGACGGATGGAGACATGTTTATAAAATTTCTAAAAATGGGAAAAGGGAAAAGCTTATTACTCCGGGAGCTTATGACGTGATTGATATTGTGGGAATGGATCGGAAACATCAATTACTTTATTTTTATGCTTCTCCCGAGAATGCCACCCAAAGATATTTGTACATGGTGAATATAGATGAACCCGGGAAAGCGGTTGGTTTATCACCGAAAGAGGAAACCGGAACACATACTTATAATGTTTCTCCTGATGGATTGTTTGCCATTCATACTTTTTCTAATCATAATACCCCGCCTCAGCAAGAGTTTGTGTCTTTGCATCCGTATAAAGTAATCAAGGAAATTCCTTCTTCCATTCCGGAATCTCTGGTGGATAATATGACACGCAATCCCAAACATTTTTTTAAAGTAACCACTTCAGAAGGTATAACAATGGATGGTTGGGTAATTAAACCTGCGGATTTTGATTCTACGAAAAAATATCCGGTGCTATTTTATGTATATGGAGAACCGGCAAGCACGACTGTAAAAGATAATTTTAGTCCAAATTCCTGGTATCAGAAACTGGCGGATATGGGGTATGTGATTATCTCTGTTGATAATCCGGGAACTCCGGCTCCTAAAGGAAGAGCCTGGCGAAAAGCACTATTCCAGAATATTGGAATAGGGAATATTCATCAACAGGCGATGGCTGCCACAAAAATATTGAAAAAAAACTGGATTGATTCTTCTCGGGTTGCCGTCTGGGGATGGAGCGGAGGGGGGTCTTCTACACAAAATCTGTTGTTTCAATATCCGAATATTTATCAGACAGGAATGGCAGTAGCCGGCGTTTCGAATATGCTGTATTATGACAATGTTTATGAAGAGCGCTATATGGGATTGCTACCTCAAAGTTTAAAATATTATAAGGAAGGTTCGTCTGTGAATCATGTTAGAGGTTTGGCGGGAAACCTACTGATTATTCATGGAAGTGGAGATGATAATGTGCATTATCAAAATCAGGAAGCCCTGATTAATGCATTGATTGCAGCAGGGAAACAGTTTACTATGATGGAATATCCAAACCGCACACATGCGATAAATGAAGGGAAAGGAACGACCAAGCATTTATATACTTTATTGACGCATTATTTAGTTAATCATTGTCCACCCGGCGGGCGCTAAAGGAAACATTATTAGCAATAATAACGACATATTATCCAGTCCTATAGAATATCTGAAGGGCGTAGGTCCGCGAAAGGGAGAACTTTTGCGTAAGGAATTGAATATTCACACTTTTGGAGATTTATTGGTTCATTTTCCTTTTCGACATATCGATAAATCGAAGATAAC
>DATGTY010000382.1:0-9654 GCA_035301605.1 Chitinophagaceae bacterium
TACCGGGGGAATTCCTGCCCTTTTGGGATATTTTACCTGATACATTCGTATAGTTGCACTGATAGTTTTGTCTTTAAAAAAAGGTTGTCTGTTTAATTTTTTTAAAAGGGAGAAATAACGTTTTCTATTGTGATCAGACCAATCACAATCGATTTGAATTTCTTTTGGAACCAGATGGATGGAGGCGGCTTTGTTTTTTATGAGTTGTGCAATATTTTTTGCATAGAAATCCAATAAATCCCATGACATATTGTCCAAAGCTCTTGGGGTAATGAATACAACGGGAACGACTTGTTTTTGAGGAATAAAATTTCCAAAGTTGATGACAGCAGTTGGTTTTGGTTTACCTAGGGAATTTGTAATATCGACATCAAAAAAATGAAGATATAGAGTATGAGCATTTACACTATCCATAACAGCCTGCTCATATCGGCTTATATTTACATTTGTTTTCCAATAATAAAACCCTCTTGATATATGCCTGGGAGAATGATGGTTACAGGCATATAAGGTCAATAGTAAAAATGTGAACAGTATTTTGGTAAAAGATACTTTCAATTATTGGGTTTTTAATTTGGGATGCAATTTAATAAAGCGGAAGCAATTAATTTTGATATTGTTAAAATTCAATGTATTTGTAATGTGATTATGGCATCTGATAAATAAAATATTTGGGTATATGTTTGGGTGAAATAATAAAAAAGGTTAGTTTAGTCTTTGAAATAGCCTGTTTAAATTAACCAAATACATTGTTATTGCAAAAATGTTAGTTCTGAGAAAAGTTATTTAATTTATTAATATGCCACAATCCATAGATGAAATATGGCTTTGGAATGAAGTTAGGAACGGGAGTACCGTTGCTTTTCATAATTTATATATGGATCATTATGACCGGCTATATCGGTATGGTATTTACACAACATCCGATAAATTTATTTCCTCAGAATGTATTAATGAGACATTCGGAGAGATTTGGCTAAAAAGAAGAGAATTACCTGTCGTTAAAAAGGTGGGTGGCTATATTTTTATTATTTTTAAGAGAAAGTTATTCGGTAAACTTAAAGAGAAAAAAAATAAACAGGTCAATAAACGTTCCTTAGAGTTGGATGAGGCTTATCAGCCTTCTTATGAAGATATTCTCATTGAATCTCAGGAGGAAGAGGCGAAGAAGTGGATGGTAAAAAAGCTATTGAAAAAATTGACTCCACGACAGAAAGAGTTTATCAATTTACGTTATTTTGAAGGACTATCCATTGAACAAATTGCCAACAAGAAAGAGATTAGTGCACGAACAATCTACAATACCCTTCATGCTGCTATAAAAAAGCTCAGAACAGAACTTTTTAAAAAAGTTTGAAGAAAATTAGCATTCCTTTAGTAAAGAATTGAAAATATTAACACTTTATAAATAGATAGGGCTATTTATGGAGCATAAATATTACAAGGCAGAAGATTTTGCGACGGATGCTTCTTTTATTCGTTATTGTTTTCAGGAAGATGAAGCAGACGTTAGATATTGGGTCGAATGGTTGGAAAATCATCCTGAATCAAAAGCGCCTGCTGAAGAAGCTGTTCAATTAGTCAAAATGTTGAGCCTGGAGGTGCCGGGGGAAGAAAAGGAAGCCGATTGGCAAAGATTAAAAAAATCGCTTCAGCTTGAGCATACGGAAGAGGAATTGGAAGCTTTTATTATTAGAAGCAGAAAGAGCAGAAAGAAGAGCTATTTTTGGTGGGCAGCAGCTGCTGCTGTAATCATTTTTATTGTTGGAGTCTTTGTTAAGCCCGGAGCGTTTGTCAATGATGTGAAACCTTCGGAAGTCGCCTATCAGACTGGTACCGGAGAGAATATAAAGGTAGAACTTCCGGATCAAACAAGGGTTTGGTTAAATGCCGAAAGTCGATTAATCTGGCACGATGAGCGTGATTCTCCAAACTATAGAGAAGTTACTATAGAAGGAGAGGGGTTTTTTGAAGTGGCAAAAGATGCCAAACAGCCTCTCGTAATTCATGCAAATGAATTGAATATTGAGGTGTTAGGTACTGAATTAAATGTGAATGCTTATGAGAATACGGGAAAGACGACAGTGACATTGATAAGCGGAGTTGTAAGGGTATATATTAAAGGACATCCGGAGAATAAAGTTTTGCTTGCACCGGATGAAAAATTTACTTTTTCTGAAAATGGGAAGTTTTCAGAAATTAATGCTGCAGACAAAAAGAAATTACCACCTATTGCTCCGATTGCAAGAAAGTATCGGGTGGCCACGGTAAAAAAAGATCCACTGCTGGATAAAGGAATTCTGGAAACAGCATGGATGCAGGATAAACTGGCTTTTAGAAATGTGGCATTTAAGACATTGGCTTTAAAACTAAAACATCGCTTTGGCGTCGTCTTTCATTTTGAAGATACCAGCTTGGCAAACATCAGGTTTACAGGAATTTTTACTAATGAAAATATAAATGAAATATTGCATGCATTACAACTTACTTCACCTTCTGATCCATTTAAGTATAATATAAAAGGACGTGAAGTCTATATAAAAAACAATTAATAACCATTATAAATAAATAAAAATGAATTAATTATAAAAAAAGGACATGCGCCAACATGTCCTCAAAAATGATCATTTTAATAATTGCCTTATTTCAATTTTGTAGATGAGAATAAGGCACATCAATCATCTTAAAATTTCAAAATTATGAAAAATAATTTAAGGACGACTGAAAGTGGAACTTTAGTTTGCTTGTTCCGACAAAGTAATCATTCAGCGCCCGGAAGATCATTTCTAAAAATACTTCTATATATGAAGTTTACTTTGTTATTATTATGTCTGTCTTTTTTACAGAGTTATGGGAAAGTCTTCTCACAAGATATCCCGGTGTCTCTTAACATGAAAAACTCCAATATTAGCAGGGTGCTGTCTAAAATAGAAAAAAAGACGGATTACCGTTTTTTATATAATGTAAAGGAAATTGGAGAAGCGGAAAAAGTAGATGCGCGCTTTGAAAACGTTAAGCTGGAAGATGTGTTGAATCATTTGATGGCTCATACAGGATTATCTTATACTTTATTGTCTGATAAACTGATTGTGATAGCACCGAAAAATAAGGAGTTGTTTATTCATGAGGTGTCAGGAACTGTGACTGATAGTAGCGGAAATCCTTTAGTAGGCGTTTCTATTCATGTAAAAGGGACCTCTCTTGGTGCGGTCACAGATGCGAATGGAAATTTTACCTTACAGGTAGAAGATTCGGCCGTGTTGGTCGTCTCTTATTTAGGTTTTCAGACCAAAGAGATTTCGGTTGGGGATCAGACCAATCTTGAGATTACTTTAAGTTCTGCCTCTACAGAACTGAATCAGGTTGTCGTAGTGGGTTATGGTACACAGCGGAAAATTGATGTAACAGGAGCAGTAGGACAAGTTAATGGTGAAGATATTTCTAAACAGGCTTCTGTAAATGCAGCAAGTGCGCTACAAGGGAAAGTCGCGGGAGTAACCGTTATTAATTCTGGTTCTCCGGGTTCCTCGCCTCAGGTAAATATTAGAGGTGTAGGTACGGTTTATGGCAGTTCGAATCCTTTATATATTGTGGATGGGGTTTGGTATAACGATATTAGCTTTTTAAATCCGCAGGATATTGCCTCTATGAGTGTATTAAAAGATGCTTCGAGCCAGTCCATTTATGGTATTCGGGCGGCTAATGGTGTTATTTTGATTACCACCAAAAAAGGAAAGGAAGGAGAACTGACGATTAATTACAATGGGTATGTAGGTTTTCAGCAAGCCACGAACAAAGTGAATATGGCCAATGCGCAACAGTATGCCTCTTTATTAAATCAAAAATTAGATTCGACAGTTATTGATCCGGGTATAGACCATAGTACTAACTGGTATGATGTAATCCTCCAACCGGCACTCGTTCACAGTCACGAAATATCAGCACGTGGTGGAACAGAGAAAGGTACTTATAGTTTATCGCTTGGGTATTTAGATCAGGAAGGTATTGTCAAAGGCAATGATTACCAAAGGATAACCGGCCGTTTTTCGAATGATTGGCAATTAAAACCTGCTTTAAAGATTGGATATAACCTTACAATGTATGGCTTTCAGTCTGATGATATTCCAATGAGTGCAGTTTATCAGTCTTATGTGGCTCCGCCTGTTGTTCCTGTTAAAAATCCTGATGGAAGTTATGGTGATGCTGCAGATTACCCGACAGGTAACTTTTCAAACCCACAGGCAACATTGGATTTTTATAACCAGATAACAAAAGGAGTGCGCTTGACCGGAAATGTATATTTAGATTTGCATTTCCTTCAGCATTTTACTTTTCATACCAGTTTTGGCGGTGAATATGGAGAAAATGAAATTAGAAATTATGCACCGGCATACAATGCCACATCTGTTCAACATAGAGATGTGAGTGTTTTAACTAAACGGAGAGACGAAACCAGGAACTGGATTGTAGAAAATACGCTGACTTATGATAATACGTTTGATGATGCCCATCATTTAAAAGTATTGATTGGACAAACTGCGCAACGCTATAAAAATGGCTTTATTACAGGAACAGCTGAGAATGTACCCGGGGAAGATGAAGGCCAATTCTATTTAGACCTCGGTGATATTGATACAAGAACTGTAGATGACGGAGGAGACCTGTTTACCACAATGTCTTATTTTGGCCGTATCAATTATAGCTATGCGGATCGTTATCTTTTCATGTTTTCCATGCGGGCAGATGGTTCTTCCAAATTTCCTCCGGGAAACCGCTGGGGCTATTTCCCGGCAGTGGGTGCCGGTTGGGTTATCTCAGGAGAATCTTTTATGCAGAATCAAAATATTTTTGATTTCCTAAAATTAAGAGGTAGTTGGGGTAAAATAGGGAATGCTTCTATCCCTACCAATATTACCAATGTATTAATAAACAATCAACCGCAATTTACTGCTATATTTGGAGCGGATCAGCTCCCGCATACAGGCGCCAGCATTACGGCTCTGGTACCTCCAACGTTAGTTTGGGAAAGAGGAGTTGGTACGAATGTAGGATTGGAAATGCAATTTCTGGATAGCAGGCTTCATTTTACAACTAATTTTTATAATCGTGAAACAAAGCATGCCATATTTGATATTCAGATACCGGAAACTTTAGGAACATCACCTAATTCTTTGCTTGGTAATAATGCTGATTTCCTAAACCGTGGATTTGAATTTATTTTGGGTTGGCAGAATGACGCTAGCAAGAAGTTTCACTATAGTTTAAATGGAAATTTTTCAATTAATCATAATGAGGTACGTAGTATAAGCACCGGTGATGTACCTCTATACAGTGGAGCATTGCCTGTTGGTGGCTTTTTTACTACACGTACAGTCACAGGTCAACCTATTGGTCAATTCTATGGATTGGTGGTTGATGGAATATTTCAGGATGCTGATGAAATAGCTCAATCTGTTCAACCTAATGCACAGCCGGGAGACTTTAAATACAAAGATGTAAATGAGGATGGAACAATAAATGATAAGGATCGGGTAGTTTTGGGTAATGCCCACCCTAAATATACTTATGGATTAAGTACTTATTGGCAATATGGAAATTTTGATCTTCAGGTAGATTTTCAGGGTGTTTTCGGTGTAGATATCTATAATGGGAATACGAACACCCGATATGGCAATGAGAATTATACAGAACAATTTTATAAAAAGCGCTGGCATGGTCCCGGAACTTCCAATACCTATCCCGCGCCTCGTCTGAATGGAGAAAATCTGAAGCCTAATTCCTGGTATGTATGGGATGGTAGTTATTTCCGGATCAGAAATATTCAACTTGGTTATACGTTGCCGGAATCCCTTTTATCAAGATGGAATATGAAGCAAGTCAGGTTTTATATCAATGCACAAAACCCCTTTAATTTCTTTAGTTATAATGGGTTTAGTCCTGAAATTGGGGCGCCTTCTTCCGGAGCAAACAAAGGTAATCCTACTGATGCAGGCATAGACCGACAGGTTTATCCCATGTATGCCACTTATAACTTTGGCGTGAATATCTCATTTTAAAATTTATTGTTATGAATATAAAATATAATAAAAATAATTGGTTTCCGGCAGGTTTTAAATCAAGTCTGATACTGGTACTTGTTGCTTTGCAATTTTCCTGTAATAATTTCCTTGATGTGGAGCCGCAGGGACAAGAACCAAGCAGAACATTTTTTCAATCTGAAGATGATGCAATGAAAGCAGTTAACGCCATGTATGCCAACCTACATGCATGGAATATAATTGCCATGGCGCCGCTTGCCGTAGAAGGTATGACATCCGGAGATGTGGATAAAGGAAGCGACGCAGGAGATGTTGCGTATTTGAACAACTTTATTCGTTTTACGGTTTCTTCGACAAGTGGTCAAGTAAATGCTTATTGGACGGGGAAATACCAGGAAATCAATTTATGCAATCAGGTATTGGATAGCGTTCCGCAAATTGATATGAAAGAGGATTTGAAAGCAAGGCTATTGGCAGAAGCAAAATTTATAAGAGCTTATAGTTATTTTAAGCTGGTAAGGGCATTTGGTGGCGTTCCCTTAAGGTTACATACCATAAATCCTGATAATACCTCAGCATATAATATTCCCCGCACTTCTAAAGATTCAGTATATATGCAAATAGAAAAAGATTTGACAGAAGCTGCAGGCGTACTTCCGGAACAATATGGTGCCGCTGACCTTGGACGGGTTACAAAAGGAGCTGCTCTGGCCTTGCATGCCAAAGTGGAATTATATTTAGAAAATTGGGATCAGGCTTATGCTTTGTCTAAACAGGTGATTGATCTGGGGATATATCATTTATTTCCTAACTATGAGCAACAGTTTAGAATACAAAATGAAAATAATTCAGGATCCGTTTTCGAAATTCAATGTGGTATTGTACCAGGAAATGGAGCTGCTTCTAACAGCCAATATGCTCAGATACGGGGGCCGCGAGCTATTCCTGCTCCTTATAACGGATGGGGGGTTGGAGTTCCTAATCAACATTTGATGGATTCGTATGAAGAAGGTGATCCGCGTTTAGATGCCAGTATTCTCTTTAAGGGAGAAACAACCCCTGAAGGAGATCTTATCCCGGAATCGGCTACAAATCCGCGCTATATTCAAAAAACATATATTCCTTTTGGTACGCGGGATAAATATGCGCAATATACTTATGGTGCACAGCAAAATAAAAGAGTCATTCGTTATGCAGAAGTGTTGCTGATCAATGCAGAAGCTGCAAATGAATTGGGGAATTCACAGGAGGCGTTGACTAATCTCAATAAAGTCAGAGAAAGGGCAAGAGGAGATAATACAAATGTGCTACCTGATATTACTGAAACTGGCAAAGAAGCTTTAAGGAAGATTATATGGCATGAAAGACATGTAGAATTGGCTTTGGAAGGTGATCACTTTTTTGATCTGGTTCGTCAGGGTCGGGCGGCCGAAGTATTAGGGCCTCAGGGATTTACAACGGGAAAAAATGAAGTGATGCCTATTCCCCAACAGGAAATTGACAACAGTGGTGGCATCTTGACCCAAAACCCGGGCTATAATTAAGGTAGAGATTGAAAATTAAAAAACATACAAAAAAAATATATAAACACATGAAAAATAACATATCCCGTAAAGATGCACTCAAACGAATGGGAGGATTGGCGCTCGGATTACCATTGGCGCCTTCAGCGCTTTCCAATATCTCTTTTTCGGGAGTAAAACATGCTCCAAATATAATGGTTCCACAAAAGAGAATAAAAGGAAAACCAAATGTCTTATGGATTACAACAGAAGGAGTTCCTGTGAGTGTATTAAGTTGTTACGGAGGGAGATACAGCTCGTTTTTGCAAACCCCCAATATTGACCGCATTGCCAATGAAGGAATGATGTTCAATAATTCCTTTTGTAACAATGCACTTTGTGCGCCCAGTAGAGCTACATTGCTAACGGGGAAATACAATCATCTGGCAGGATCTGCTTCCAATGGATACAATGCGGATCCTTCTAAACCGTATGCTTTTTTTGATCCTCAGCAGGAAACTTTTCCTAAATTATTACAAAAAGCAGGTTATCAAACAGGGATGGTCGGCAAATGGCACATGAAGAAATCCCGGGGAGAAACAGCTAATCCGGGGATAGCAGGTTTCGATTATTTTTCTTTTAAGAAAGGAGCCGGAGGGCCCTATTATAATCCGGATGGGTTTATTGAAAATCCTTCCATGGGGAGTAAGGAAATGGTGCACCGAAGTCGACCGGGTTATATTACAGACACTTTTACAGATCTGGCTATAAAGGGAATGAAGCAGTTTAAGCAACCTTTTTTCATGATGATGGATTTTTTTAGTGATCATCGGCCTTTTGACCCCCCACATAAATATGAACATATTTTTGATGATATTCATTTTCCGGAACCCGGTACTTTTTACGATAATTACAAAAACAGGAGTTCGGTGGCCAGAGACGCCCACATGAGAATATCGGACATGAAGGATTTTAATCCACCGGAGGATTATACGAAAAAGCAACTCCAACAATGGAATTATCAACAGTTGATACGGCATTTTCTTGGAACATTGAAATCGCAGGATGACAATGTGGGACGACTGCTCGATTTCCTTGATGAATCCGGTTTAGCCGACAATACTATCGTTGTTTTCACAGGAGACCATGGTTTTTTCCTTGGAGAGCATGGTTGGTTTGATAAACGCTTTATGTATGAACCTTCTTTAAGAGTTCCCTGGATGGTACGGTATCCAGGAGTGACAAACGCCGGGAGTAAAACAGACGCTTGGGTACAAAGTATAGATAATGCGCCTACCATTATGGATATGCTGGGATTGCCGGTTCCGGATGATATGCAGGGGAGAAGTCTGATGCCTGTTTTTAAGGAAAATACGCCTAAAGACTGGCCAAAGTCTATGTATTATCATTATTACGAAGAAGGTCCTCCTCATTTTGTTTTACCGAATTATGGTGTTCGTACTGAGCGGTATAAGTTAATCTATTATTATACCGTCAATCAATGGGAACTTTTTGACTTAAAAAGAGATCCCGATGAGATGGATAGCCTTTTTTATGAAAGAGGGATGAAAGTAAAAGAGGGATATGAGGATATTTTAGAGGATTTATTAACTCAATTGAAAAAATTAAGAAAAAAGTTTAAGGATGACACCGGAAAACCGGTCAACTTTAGACCTAGAAAGGCATATAATTAGATGGCACTTCGGCTACGCTCAGTGCCCGATTCGGCTAGTTCAGTGTCCGATTCGGCTAGTTCAATACTCGTAATTCCAGGGTAACGCAAAATCTTTTCAATTATCACTGAGTAAAAATTCTGGGTAATTCCCGTCCTGTTCTGCATGCAGGAGTGTTTTCTCTGTAGAATTATATGATATTTTAATAGGAAAAATTTTGTCCTTTTTATCAGATAAAAAACTAATTTCTTATCATGTCTTTAAACCAAAAAGAAAATAATAAACAGCGCACCGGCAAACAAAATCAGTCTTTTTTGACCCTCTAAAATCTAAGGAACAGGGTTAGGGTCGGTGGTTCGACAGGCTCACCAACCGACTAGCTGACAGGCTGTGGCAAAGATAAAAAATACGAGATAATTGAGGAGTTTATCCTTTGCTGAT
>DATGTY010000383.1:0-3333 GCA_035301605.1 Chitinophagaceae bacterium
AAACAAGGAATTGAATTATATCACCAGTCTCCGATATTTGTAGATAAAAATACGCTTTCTGTGGAAGGAAAGACCGTAAAAGCAAAGAAAATAATTATTGCGACCGGTGAAAAACAATCCGAATTGAAAATACCCGGAGGAGAATATGCTTTAACCAGTGATGATTTTATGGAACTGGAGCAATTACCGAAAAGCATGTTGTTTATTGGTGGTGGATACATAGGAATGGAATTGTCACATATTGCTGCCAGAATGGGCGTGAAAGTAACGGTGGTTCACGCTCATGAAAGACCGCTTAAGCGCTTTGATAAAGATATGGTGGATGAGTTGACAGATACCTCTAAGGAATTAGGGATTAAGTTTATTTTTAATGCAAGAGTGAATGAGATAGAGAAAGGAAAAGATGCTTTCTATGTATTGGCAGATCGAAAGGGAAAAAAGGTGAAGGAGAAGGCGGAAATGGTATTTAACGCTGCAGGACGCAAGGCTTCCATAGATAATTTAAGTCTTGATAAAGGTGGGGTCTCTTTTACTAAAGGCGGCGTCACTGTAAATGATAAATTACAAAATCCGGACAATAAAAATGTGTTTGCCTGTGGTGATGTCGCCGATAGTCCGGGGCGGTCTTTATCCCCTTTATCCTCTTTTGAAGCAAAAATTGTCGTTTCTCAGTTATTCGATAAAAATCCCAAGACCATATCCTATCCAGTTCAGCCTTCGGTTGTATTTACTTTACCTAATCTGGCGATGGTTGGTATGACGGAAGATGAAGCCGAAAAAAAAGGTATTGATTTTAATGTAAAGAAGGGAGATGCCGGAAAATGGTACAATGCCAAGCGAACCAAAGCTCTGGCATATGCTTTTAAAACCATCAAAGAAAAAGAATCGGATCGAATTATCGGAACTCATATTATTGGCCCTCAAGCCGCAGAAGTAGTCAACCTTTTTGCTATGGCTATTAATAATAAAATGACACCGCAGGACTTAAAGGAAATGATATTTGCTTATCCTACCTGGGCTAGCGATATCCAATCCATGATTTAATTAAGGAGGAAGATGAAAATATAATTCGCTTCAGAACGCTAAAGCGGTAGAGGTGTTAATTAAAATTGTAGTCATGAGAAAAGAGACCGATAAAAAGCAGGATAAGAACCGAGCCATTCATTTTATTAAAAAGAATGGGCTGACAGTAGTACTGGGGATTGGATTGATTATCATGGTGGTTAATCCAGAAGCCAAATCATGGGTAATGCAACAAATGATGAAAACAGGAATTTTTAATGCACATATCAAAGAACCTACAAAAGATAAATCCGATAAAAAAGTACCGAAGCTTAGTTTTAGAGATGAAGACGGAAATACGGTTAATACGACTTCATTGAAAGGAGAAGTTATATTTATCAATTTTTGGGCTTCATGGTGTCCGCCCTGCATAGCAGAAATGCCTTCTATTGAAAAATTGTATGAAAAGTTTGAATCACATCCGGAGGTTCGTTTCTTGATGGTCAATGAAGGGGAGAAACTTTCTAAAGCAAAAGCCTTTTTAGAAAAGAAAGAGTATGATTTTCCAATTTACAAGGTAAACGGAAAAATTCCTAAAAATATATATAAAGGAGTATTGCCGACTACGCTTGTACTTGATAAAGAAGGAGAAGTTAGATATCATCATAAAGGGTTTGCCAATTACAGTTCTGAAGAATTCTTTAATCAAATAGAAAATTTACTCAAAGAGTAATAAAAAATAAAGTGAGAAGTTTATTTCCGAAAAATTGTAACCTCTCTCTTGCTTGTGAACTCTATTAAAGTGAATAATTGGATGCATAAATATAGAAGTGAGAATGTCGAATTTGTAATAGTTGTTTTGGTTTTTGATTAAGGATACTGCCTCGGATTCTCCGGGGCGGTTTTTTTATTTCTAAAAAATATTTGGAAAATTCCTTTTTCTTTAGAAGATTTGCAGAGAAATGAAAATAAAAGTTACATACAATCAGTGGTGGCATGGAGTGCTTAGGGGAGGAGCTCTGTAAAATAGCCACGTATGTATGGATAATATAAACTATTTTAAAAGGCTCGTCTCGCTTTAGCGGAACGAGCCTTTTTCTTGTTAGGAGACAAAAATTTTATTAGAATGGATCAAATTCGTATTAAAACCCACTGTAAAAAAATGCTGGCTGATTTAAATACTCCGGTGAGCATTTATTTACGAATCAGGGATCAATTTCCGGGTTCTGTAATGCTGGAAAGTGCTGATAGTAATGCAGGAAAAAACAGCTTTTCTTACATTGCGATTAAACCGATTGCCGGTATGGAAATTAATAAAAATAGGTTGGAGTATAAATATCCGGGCAATAAAGAAATAGGTGAACCTATTGGAAATAAAGATGAAGCACCGGAAAAACTCATGAATTTTATTCGTAGTTTTACTTCCGAAGGTAATTCGCCTGTAAGTGTTTCTGAAAGCTTTTTTGGCTATACGGCTTATGAATCTATACGTTTTTTTGAAACTTTAGATTTGGATAATGATGGGAAGGAAAAACCTGAAATTCCACTTCTTCGGTATCGCCTGTACCAATATGTGATTGCAATCGATCATTTCAAAAATGAATTATACCTCTGTGAAAATCAGGTAGAAGAAGAAGATAGTGAGTTTGATCAGATAGAAACGCTTATCCTTCAAAAGGACTGTCCTACTTATCCTTTTGAAACGGTGGGAGGTGAAAAGAGTAATATGACGGATGAGGATTATCGACAAATTGTTCAAAAGTGTATAGCACATTGCCATAGAGGAGATGTTTTTCAGATTGTTCCTTCAAGAAGCTTTAAACAGGAATTTAAAGGAGATGAATTTAATGTGTATAGAACTTTACGTTCCATAAACCCTTCTCCATATTTGTTTTATTTTGATTACGGTAATTATAAAATCATGGGGTCTTCTCCAGAATCTCAATTAATAGTGGAGGGGAATAAGGCGGTTATTCATCCGATTGCGGGAACCGTGAAACGCACAGGTAATGAGGAGGAAGATAAAGCTGCCGTGGAACGATTAGTGAATGATGAAAAAGAGAATGCAGAGCATGTGATGCTGGTGGATCTGGCAAGGAATGATATGAGCCGCTTTGCTAAAAATGTGCATGTTTCCGAATATAGACAAGTACATTCTTATTCGCATGTAATTCATTTGGTGAGTGAAGTGACCGGCGAAATACCGGATGGTGCCAATCCTTTTAAATTGTTAGCAGCCAGCTTTCCCGCAGGTACACTCTCCGGGGCGCCTAAATATAAAGCCATGGAATTGATTCGAGACTATGAAGCGAGCAAACGTGGATTTTATGC
>DATGTY010000384.1:0-5240 GCA_035301605.1 Chitinophagaceae bacterium
GATCCGGAGAAGGAGCAATTGGTCACTGTAGTTAATCCGAAGAAAGAGTTGAGAAACACAAAAAATCATTATTGGAATGATGCGAAGGGGAATTTATTGCTATCGCTTGGAAATACTGATGGAGGGTGGAGTATTTATCAGGTAAAAGAGAATGGTTTACAGCTCCTCAACAAGCAAATTTATGGAGAAAGTGCTATTGATTGGCCTTTCTTTTTTTCAAAAGATGCGTTGCACTCAGTTTGGCTGGCGAATCAGGCTGACAATTTAACGCACTATTCCTTTTCTAATAATCAGGTACAACGATATTTAGAAGGAAAAAATATAGGAATTATTTATCCTAAAGACAAGAATCGATTCTTGGTAACCACCGTAAGTGGCGGATGGTTCCTTTTGGATGTAGCAAAAGACAGCATTCAGCCTTTCGAATTAAGTAATGAGATAGAGAAAGTTAATATATCTGCTTGTAGGGCTTTTATTCCGGGAAATAAGAAGAACTATATTTGGACCAATGATGTAAAAGGTATCGTAAAGATTAATTTGAAAACAGGAAGAATACAAAAGTGGCCAACATATAGAATATATGCATTGGCACGTTTAAATGATAGTCTGTTAGTTTATGGTACGGCTAAAAAGAATTTCTGGATATTTAATACTCATACTAAGGAGTCTCGTATGCTCGTAAAGGATCGACATAGTGTGGTGAAGTCAATGGTTATCCATGATGGGATTATCTATGCAGGAACGACCAGTGGGTTATTACAATATAATTATCATACTAGAACGTATGCATATCATAGATTACCCGAAGAAGAAAGGCAAAAAAGAGAAGATAATGGCTTGTTTACCTCTTTAATTTTTAAGCCTGATATGGGACTCATTGTAGGAACATATGCAGGGTATTTATACCATTATGATGTTAAAACCCATCAGTACAGGGCACTTTTTCATGCACCGAAAGGAGCGGCTATAAATTCGATGTTTTATGATGACAAGGAGCGTCTGTGGCTAGCTACCGAGCAAGGCCTGTTTGCTTGGGATTCTCATAAGGATACAGCCTTGCGTTTCTCCACTATTGATGATTTTTCTAATAATTATTTTAGTAAAGGAAGTCTTCTAAAAACAAAACAAGGTGTCTTCCTGGGTACTCGTCAGGGGCTTAATTATTTTAATCCGGACAGTATTCATCCTTTTCAATATGAAGGACAGATTGTTCCTTTAGCCATGGTAGAATATAATGAAGACACTAAAGAACTAGATACTCTTTTTAATCGTCATAGATTATCAGAGATACGTCATATAACATTGTCTATACAGAACCGTTTTTTGCAATTGGATTTTGGGATGGCAAACCAATCTGTTTCTGACTTGAAGTTCAAATATAGATTGGATGGAAAAAAGTGGGTTCCTATAGAACTAGGTCATTATGTACGTTTTGAAAATCTGACACCTGGTAATTATAATCTTCAAATTGCTGCTTTTGATACCTATGATAAAATAATAGGGAACCCTTTGGAATATAGTTTGAAGGTGCAGGATTTCTTTTTCAAGCGTTGGTGGTTTTTATTACTTCTTATTATAGTGGTGGTATTTATTGTTGGTCTGATTATTTTTTCCAGTGAGCAAAAGAAGAGATTGAATTTAGAACGGAAGTCAACTGGCTATATGTCGGCTGCCAACAAAAATCTACAAGATAAACTGGATATGGAGCATCATCTTGTAGAGGAAAGAAAAATACATTTGGAAGAAAAGAAAAGAGAGATAGTAGCAAGCTCCCTGAGACTTGCGAATGTAAATAATTCAATTAGGTCTGTGATTAAAGAAAGTCTTTCCGGCGCTTCTCTAGGTCAGGTGAGAAGGAAGCTCAAACTCATTTTAGCTGAAGAAGAAGATTGGGATTTTTTCATGAAAAAATTTATAGAAGTCCATCCGGAATTTATGGATTGGTTAAAGAAAAGATATCCGCAACTGACGCCTAACGATTTACGCTTTTGTGCCCTTCTCAAGTTAAAGATAAGTAATAAAGAAATAGCAACGCTTCTTAATATCAGCCACCAAAGTGTATTGTCCAAAAGATATCGGTTGCGCAAGAAAATGGGAATGACTAAAGAAAAAGACCGACTGGGAAATTGGCTCTAAAATAGATGGCTTTCTTTATTCTCAGAAAACTACTCAAAGGGTTTCTTTATAGTTGGTAGTTTTTTTTTATGTTTGCTTTTATCGTTAATTGTTTGTTTTTCATGGTTCTACGTATAAATCTACTTTTTGCTTTTTTAGCTTTTAGCCTGTTTTCTCCTGCCGGAGCAAAAATCAATAAGGATTCTGTTTCGGTTTATAAGAGAAATATTACAAAGTATTTTATCCATAAACCCGATTCGGCTATTCTCAATTTAAGAAGGTTTTTGGCGTTTAAAAATGAGTTTTCGGACAGCCTTTTAGCTCGTACTTATAATAAAATGGGGGTGAGTTTTGGCCAATTGGAGAGGCAGGATTCGGCCAGAAGTTATTTTAGAAAAGCAGCAGAGGTAGCGGATCGTGCAAAAATGAAAGGGAATATTTATCATAATTGGGCGCAGAGTGAGCGATTTGCCGGAAATTACGATTCCGCTTTTCAGGTATTGGATCAGGCAGAGCGGTATTATCGGAACAGTCAGTTTTTTCGGGGATTGGGGATGGTCTATACAGAAAGAGGGACGGTTTATATGAATAAGAGACGATTAGACGAAGCCATTCCTCAACTGAATGAAGCCGTTGCTCTATTTAAAAAAATAAAAGATTCTGATTATATCATTTATGCACAGCAGGAATTAGCGAATTGCTATATTCAGAATGATAAATTTGCTTTTGCTTTTACGCTCTATAAGGAACTGCTGCCGCGTCTGAAAAGAACAAATTCAATAAATTATTTTTCCTCTTTATACAACTATGGCAAATGTTTGATTCATAAAAAGGCGATTGATGAAGCAGAACAGGTGTATCAACAGACATTAGATTTTTTTCGGGAAAATGGACGTCGGAAATTTTATTATGCAGCTCTCGGGCAGTTAGGAAAAATAAGTGCTTTAAAAGGGAAGCCCACAGAAGCGGCTCAACAATATGCGAAAGCCTTTTATGGCTTATGGAAGCTGAAATCCAATAGATTGGAGTCGGTCACAATGGATTATCTCAATTTGTTGTATCAAATGAAGCAGACGCAAAAGGCGCTGAAAGTAATCAGACAGTTTGAGGAACAATCGTCAGAAAAAGTGAGATTGAGCGAAAGGGATCATATTGCTTTTTTGGAGGTTGCCGGGAAAGTATTTGCAGCGAATAATTTATTTAAAAAAGCCTACACGGCTACCCATCATGCTGCTTTTCTGAAAGACTCCATGAGAGGAAAAGAAAACAGACTGCGTATGGATAGTTTACAAGCAAAATATCGGCAAAAGTATCAGCTCCAACAGAATAGATTATTAAGTCAGAGTCTTCAAATGGTGATGAATAAAAATAGAAGGAAACAAATCCTTATTCTCGTAGGTGCGGTTGTTCTTGTCATTATTTTGATTGGCGCCAGGGTTATTTATAAGAAGCAACGAAAGAAGATTCAGTTGGAACAGGAGGTGGCTGTTCATCTTGATGAAGCGAAACAGAATTTGGAAAGTAAGTTGGCGGTAGAACGGACACTGTTGGAGGAGCGCAAACAAAAACTGAAAGATCAGGAAAGGGAACTCGTTGCTAATTCTTTGCAAATCGCACATGTCAAAAATGCCATCACTGCAGTTGTTAAGCAGAAAGGGGAAAACAGCTCTGTTCATCAATTAAAACGGCGGCTTAAAGCCGTTTTACACCAACTAAAGGATTGGGATCTATTCAGAAAAAAATTTGTAGAGGTCTATCCTGACTTTCTGGAGCAGATTAAAAAAGAACATCCGACGCTTACGAATAAAGATTTGGATTTTTGTGCTTTGGTTAAACTCAATTTGTCCAACAAAGAAATAGCAACACTGCTTAATATCAGTCACCAAAGTGTCATTACCAAGAAGTACCGGCTACGCAAGAAAATAGGTTCTTCCAGGGAGACCGATACCCTGGAGGACTGGATCGCTTCCTTTTAATCTTTCATAAAGGCGTTGGTTGTGGCATAGTCTTTGTGCTTTCTTTGTAGAACCTCCCTTTGCAGGGTTATATCGGTTTGTCTTCGATAAAAATAATGCAGATTTTATCTATAATAAGATATATTATATATCGTTTATAATCAAGTAGATACATAAAAACAAACGCCCGTATGTCTATGTCCTTGAGTGTGTAGACTATTCTCTGTCTATACTTTATCTATGCCCAAAATTGGTGCATTTCTATCTAATAATCTTCCTTTGCCAAATCATTGTTAATGAACGCCGTTGTTTATGAGGTAAACGAGCGATTTTGTTCGGTAAACGTCAATAAACTCGGCTTTATTGTTATTTAAGATTTGGAAACCCTAATTTATTATCATGAGAAGGTTATTACTTTTTGTATCCTTTATTTTTATTGCATTTACGGTTAGCGCCCAGGTGGGTATTGGTACCGAAACCCCGGACTCTTCTTCGCAGTTGGATATTCTTTCTTCCGATCGGGGTATTCTTATTCCCCGTGTACAATTGATCAAAAAAGCCAATCCCGATCCGGTGGCTTCGCCGGCAAAGAGTCTTTTGGTCTTTAATACGACTACGCAGAATGATGTCAGCCCGGGATTTTATTATTGGTATGACAATCATTGGAATCGATTGTTGATTGCAGCGAGTAGTTTGAATACAACGAATGTAAACTTTGATATCGCAGGAGATAGCTTATCCATTCAGGACAGCGAAGGGAATAGTGTGAGTGTAGCGCTCAGCGATATAGCAGGGAATAATACTTTTCTCTCCCGCATAGCCCGAAACCCGAAATTTGTAGAACAATTGGTAACTGTTCCCGATTTTATAGATAGTCTGGCTCCTCTTATCCACGAAAAAGAAACCCTGACGATCCTTAAAGATAATGGGAAAGGAACTATGACTTATACGAACGAAGATGGGGAAGATGTTTCTTTTCCTGTTACGCAAAGTGGACAGGGAAGCCCCAACGATAATGGGACAGCAGGAACGGCGGGAGATATTTATGTGGACGAAAGTACAGGCAGTGTATATTCATATAATAGTGGAGAAGGACGTTGGGGAAAAGTTTCCGGTGGAAGTACTGTTTTAAAAGACAACGGAGACGGAACCTATACTTATGACAACGGG
>DATGTY010000385.1:0-6549 GCA_035301605.1 Chitinophagaceae bacterium
ATTTTATATTTGCCAACTCTTACTGCACGATGGGACTGTAGCTCAGTCGGTAGAGCACACGACTGAAAATCGTGGTGTCGGCGGTTCGATTCCGCCCGGTCCCACCAAGTGAGGTTATTAGGCTGTTTATTCATTGATTAAGTGAATAGGCAGCCTTTTTTATTTTATGCTGTGATCACAAAAGCTCTAAGTTCTTAAAAAATATCATTTCTTATATATCATCAATTACCCAATTAAGTAGAAGTCGCATTTGCCATTAATTCTTTTATATTATCTGTATATGTATTAATAATAAGCGTTGGTAGTAGAGTGTTAAAATAACCAAACAATTTTAAGGGATCGTTGGCAATGGAACTTCTTTTTATTGTTATCATTATAGCATTAATAATCTATATAACGAGTAAATCGGGTCAAGGGAACGCCAATAAAACAACTCACAGGGCAAGAAACAAGTCCAATGAATTTTCTCATTATCAAAAAGTAAGTCTCTCTGAGAATTCAGATAAATTTTGGGTACCCAAGAATAAAACCATCCAAATAAATGGGTATGAGATATCTGGAGGCCTTATTTATGTAGGAAAAAACCTTGCTAAAGCTTCACGGAATTACGGTTTAAATGTTGAACCTGCTTTAATAAATCCCAGACTATCTATAAATAAGAAAAGTCCAGACTATGAAGGTTCAACCCTTAATTATTGGCCTTCGTACTCCAACCTCACTCCCAATGCCCGTGCTGCATATTTAGAATGGTTAGCCAATGGTAAAAAGGATCCAAATATGCCTATAGGATACGTTTTCCTATATTACTATGGATTAGAAAGAAGATTGCTTCATGATTTAGATGGTGGAATTAAAGAGAATAGCCAATATGAAGTAGAATTGATTAAGGACGAGATAAGAAGATTGTTAGATATTTATGGTACAAATAGCTCTTTTAGACGATACGCTTCCCAGCTTTTAGATCTTTTTAAGTTATTTGATGATGGTCAAAAAGATCTAATAAAAGCTTTAGATAATGAAAGTTTAGATTTCGAAGATTATTCTTGTGACGGTTCTTATAGTCGCAGGCATGATTTGAATTTTAGAAAGGGCTTGGCTTATTTTGCTTTAGAAGCAAAGCCGTTACCACCTGACTGGGCTTTAAAATGGGCTCTAAAGTCTACCAGTTTGAAAACACCTGCCGAAAGGTGTAAAAAGAAATTTCAAGACCTTTTTCGAATTAGGTATTACGAAAAGTTTGGAGAGGGAATAAAATTAGATAATCATAAGGAAACACATACTTATACTTATCGGCCAGCCAGTAGTAGTTTTAGTGGTACCAACATAAGTATTGATACCAATCTTCCTGAATTCACTATAGACAACAAATATATTGGCAAATTCCAAAAAATAATAGATGAATGTACGGACAAACTAGATCCTTACAGCCGATATTTGGGACGTAACCCGGATGATGGCGATAGTGCTGAAGCAATTTCTAATTTGCCTAAAGAGATAATTGGATACTATCTCAGCACAGATATTCAGAATTTTGTAAATCAGATTGAAGAAGAGCTTGGCGAAAAGCAGTATGTATTTGTTTTTACTGATAATTTTACAGACTACTGGGACATCAAAGGGGTAAGCAAGTACCGTAAAAAAGAATCTATAGAAATTGCCCAATTCTTTTTTAAGCTTGGCTTTGGGATAGAGCCTGATCTACGTTTTGGAAGTTCAAAGTTTGAAAGGGACAGTCAAGTGGTTTTTTTTAATATTGATCCTGCCAATTATCCTATAGCTCCATCAAAAGAGTATAAGTTGGCTCTTTTGATCTTACAGTTAACTACTGTTGTCGGTTTAGCTGATGGGACTTTTTCTGAAGATGAGGAGAGATATTTAGATGAATATATAGAAAGTCTATTTCAGCTGTCAGAGCCCGAAAAGAAAAGATTAAATGCATATTTATGTTGGCTTAAGAAAGTAAATCCTGGGGTGCGTGGGACCAAGAAAAAAATTGCTGATCTTGAAATGAGTAAAAGAAAGTCAATATTAGACTTTCTGATAAAAGTGGCTAATGCAGATGGCTATGTTGATCCTGAGGAAGTAAAACTGCTCCAGAAGACCGCAGAAATATTTGAGTTAGATCCGGATAAAATTTATAAAGACATCCATTCTCAACAGGCAAATGATGATCCTGTTCTGGTGATGAAAGGAAAAGAGCATAAAGGATATATTATTCCAGACCAAAAACGGGAAGAGAAAGATAAGGGTACTCAAAAATTAGATCAGGATCGTATAAATGAAACGCTACTAAAAACTGATGAAGTCCAGTCAATATTAACCGATATTTTTGATGAAGAAGATGAAGAGCCAGAAGAAATACCATCAGTGAATGTAGAAGAATCTATTTTAGGATTGGACGAATTACATTCAGAGTTAGTCACTGAGCTTCTAAAGAAGGATGAATGGACGCAGATGGAGTTTGAAAATATTTGTTCTGAGTTGAACCTTTTCCCAGGAGGTGCAAAGGAACTGATTAATGATAAGGCTTTTGAAGAGTATGATGATGCGCTGATATTAGATTTTGAAGAAATCGAAATAAATACAGAAATAGCTAAAGACATAAAATTATGAGTAAGAAAATAAGAAGAAGAGGACGTGACACTATTCTGCAATCCTTAAGAGCGGGAGTTGTTCCTAATATTGGGTTGCAGCATATTCAAGTTGGAAGAGCTGAGGAAGTGAAAGCGTTGCTTGAAGATATTGATCGAATTCGGGATGGTGGTTCGTCAATTCGATTTATAATCGGAGAATATGGATCAGGTAAAACGTTCTTTTTACATCTAATAAGATCAATTGCACATGAAAAGAAGTTAGTAACAGTACACGCCGATTTAGCTCCAGATAGACGAGTTCACGCTACCGGTGGGCAAGCCAGGAATTTATATGCTGAGTTGATGAAAAATATGGCTACCCGGTCTAAGCCCAATGGGAATGCTTTATCTAGCGTAGTTGAAAAATTTATTAGTACTGCTTTGAATGAATCCAGAAAATCGGATGATACTGTTGAAAATATTATTCATTCCAAGCTTGAGAAAATTAAAGAAATGGTTGGAGGTTATGATTTTGCAGATGTGATCGCTTCTTACTGGGAAGGCCACGACTCTGGAAATGAGGAGCTTAAAAGCAATGCTATTCGGTGGTTACGGGCCGAATACACAACAAAGACAGATGCAAAAAAGGCACTTGGGGTTAGGACCTATATCGATGATAGCAGCGTGTATGATCATCTTAAACTTTTTGCAAAATTTGTCCGCCTTGCAGGATATGAAGGGCTTCTTGTTGGCATAGATGAAATGGTAAACCTCTATAAGCTTAACAGTGGGATTGCCAGAAGGAATAACTATGAGCAAATATTGAGAATAGTAAATGATTCCCTACAAGGTAGTGTCGAGGGTATTGGGTTTCTAATGTGTGGGACTCCAGAATTTTTAATGGACACACGAAAAGGGTTATACAGCTATGAGGCCTTGCAAACACGTTTAGCAGAAAATAGATTTGCTTCACAGGCTGGAGTACGGGATTTAAGCGGTCCAATTATTCGTTTGGACAATTTACAAGCTGAAGACATTTACGTACTTCTAAGAAACATTAGAAATGTGTTTGCCTCCGGGAATGAAAAAGACTATCTGATTCCTGATGAAGCGATTGAGCAATTTATGCGGCATTGTAATGAGAAAATTGGGGAAGCTTACTTTCGTACTCCTCGAAATACTATCCGCTCCTTTGTTGATATGCTTTCGGTCTTGGAACAAAATTCTGATATACACTGGGAGCAACTCATTGGTAGTGTGGAGATAGAAGAAGATCAGGGACTAAATATGACAGATTTGGATGAGGATGAAGTTGATAGTGATGATGAACTATCATCTTTTGAGCTCTAAACTATGGGTACCTCAGAACAAGCTTCAAATGCATTTGATTTATTAGATCGGAGAATTCAGAAATGGATTTGGAAGGAGCAATGGGATCAGCTCAGGGATATTCAAGAAGAAGCTATACCTACTATCATAGAGGGAGAGAAGGATATCATCATTGCTTCAGCAACAGCCAGTGGAAAGACAGAGGCTGCCATCCTCCCAATCTTATCAAATGCAATATCCAACAATGAAAATAGTGTTTATGGTCTATATATAGGCCCTTTAAAAGCGCTTATAAACGATCAGTACCGACGATTTGTAGAAATAGCAAAAGAAGCGAATGTACGCATTACGCCATGGCATGGTGATATAAGCAGGAGTAAGAAGAAAAAACTACTCAAGGAACCATCCGGAGTACTGTTAATTACTCCTGAATCATTGGAATCTCTTTTCATCAACCATGGAACTGAACTCAAGAAAATTTTTGGGGACTTAAACTACGTAATAATTGACGAGCTACATTCTTTTATTGGAAATGAAAGGGGTAGGCATCTTAAATCACTTCTTAGCCGCTTAGAATTAACGTTAGACAAATCCGTAGTGAGAATTGGTTTAAGTGCTACTATCGGAGATGAAAGTTTAGCTAAAAAGTTTTTGAGGGAAACCTCCCCAGAGACAATCTCATATATAGAGTCCAAATCATTGGGGACAGATTTAAAGCTACAACTGAGAGGATATTTAGATCAACCTCCAGCGTTAGATAAAGGTTCAGACGATTCCCAGGAAGAGAATAGTGGATATGCAGATTATGAAATATCCAAGCATTTATTTAAAACCTTAAGGGGCCAAGATAATCTTGTTTTTGCTAACAGCAGAATGAATGTTGAAAAATATGCAGATAAATTGAGACAATTTAGTGAAGATGAGAAAGTGCCTAACGAATTTTGGCCGCATCATGGGAGCCTGTCCAAAAATTTGCGAGAAACAATTGAAGGGGAGTTAAAAAAAACCAATCGTCCCAGTACAGCCGTATGTACAAGTACATTAGAGATGGGAATTGATATTGGGACGGTGGAGAGTATTGCTCAAATTGGTGCTCCGCCATCCGTTGCCAGTATGAGACAACGACTTGGTAGATCAGGCCGTAGAGGTAATCCGGCCGTAATGAGACTCTATATCAAAGAACAAGAAATTACCGACCGTACTCCTCCCCAAGACCAACTCAGAACAGAGTTGGTTCAATCTGTTGCAATGGTCGAACTTTTGATTAATAAATGGATTGAACCCCCTTCATTATCTCGAGTCCATCTGTCTACTTTAATCCACCAGTTGCTTTCGTTAATTGCCCAATATGGCGGTGTGAGAGCTAATGAAGCCTGGACTATCCTTTTCGAAAAGGGGCCATTCAATGGTGTTACCAAGGGCCAATTTGCTCTATTGCTAAGAAAGCTTGGTGAAGAGGATCTTATCACCCAAGCAAATGATAAAACGTTGACGTTGGGATTGAAGGGAGAACATGTAGTAGGACACTATTCTTTTTATGCGGCATTTAATACTCCAGAGGAGTACAAAATTATCGCCAACGGCAAGGCACTTGGTACACTCCCTATTGTATTTCCATTAGTGGAAGGAACTTATATGATTTTTGCAGGAAAAAGGTGGATTATCAAATCTGTTGATGAAGATAAAAAGGTAGTTTTCTTAGATCAATCCAGTGGAGGGAAACCACCCTCATTTGGGGGGAGTGGGATTATGATTGAAGATGAAATACGAAAGAAAATGTTTGATATCTATACATCTGATGAGCGGCCTCCATATTTAAATAAGCGAGGAACAGAGCTATTAAAAGAGGGGAGAAAATACTTTGATATTTTTAATCTAAGAAAAACAAACTTTCTATCATCTGGAAATGATACTTTAATGTTTGTTTGGAAAGGAAGTGTTATTCAAAATACTCTCATGCTTTTACTTAAAAATGCAGGGTTAAATGTTGCTATAGAAAATACTGCTATTCTTGCTCGGGATTGTACCGAAAATGATCTCAAAAGCAGAATTGAAAATATATTGAAATCAGGTAGGTCAGATCCAATAAAACTAGTTGAAAATGTAAAAAATAAAGAAACTGAAAAATTTGATCATTTTCTTCCAAATGAACTATTGAACTTGGAATACCATAAGCGATTCATATCTTTAAATAGTACGTTTCAGTTTTTAGAGGATGGTTGCTGAACCTATCTACTATATAAAACAATGATTATTTAAACAATTTGGGTTATAGTAACTTATATTTTTACATGCCTTAAAAAATATTTTCTCATCTGACCTTTTGGAATTAGGTTTGTTGAGTGAATGAATAGCCCAATAATTATCAGGTGTTTTAATCTATAAGGCCCCCAACAAGCTCTTCCCACCTAGTCAGGCGCACTATTCTTAACTTTTCCTATCTGTATTGTTCGCTAAAATAAGCACATCTAGATCATCCTGTTATTCAAAACCAATGCTATTTTAATAATTTTGGCTATGATGAAATAGTTTTTAAGTTATTAGGGAATTTTAATAATCGAGATAAGTTCTGATCTTCTATAACTATACAGAGCCTATATGACGTCGGGAAGGAGTGACAAGGTACTTATTGTTGAAGACGATATGC
>DATGTY010000386.1:0-5127 GCA_035301605.1 Chitinophagaceae bacterium
TACAATGCGAAGCGAGAATTAGGCTATCGGAAACAACTTGTAATTAAACTCACAGAGCAGAAGGATCCTACGCTAATATTTAATCTGAGTATTGTGGATACTGCCATGGTGAATGATCCGGCTGTCATATCTTTTTATGAAAATTATGATGATTCAGATGAGCAGGAATTGAAAGAATACGTATTGAAGCAATATTTTTCCGGTTTTCAGAATAAATATGATTTTACTTTTCATACTGCACAACCCAGAGATAGTTTGGGAAAAATCAGTCGCGAAAAGTTGAGATTGAAGGCACAGGCATTGATAGGGAAAAGCGATTTTACTGACTTTAGGTATATTTTCTTTAACCAGGCTTCTATTTCAAATTATTATTATATTGCCACCTTGCCGGTTTGGAATGCGAATGCCGATTCTTTGCTGGGACTGCTTTCTTATCAAATGTCGCCTAAAGCGGTGAAGCCCGAGTCTTTGTATCCCGAATTATTAATGCAACGTCAGGATTATCAATTCAGAAATGCACTAAAGGAGTATTCTTATGCTGTTTATGATGATCGGAGATTAGTATATCATCAAAATTCTTATCCCTTCCCAATTATGCTGGATCCGGATAAAACACTGGAGTTTGGTTTTAAACGTACCGAATTGGGAGATTATTCTATATTGAAATACCGGGCTTCCGATCATAAGGTGATAGTGATAGTAAGGGAGAATAAAGATTTTATAGAGGCCATGACGCTATTTGCTTATTTATTTGGGGTGTTTTTATTGTTGGTTTTGCTATTTAATATCTCTCTTATTCTGTTTAATTCCAGATTGAAGTGGCATAATCTGAAGACATTGATGAGGCTTAATATTAGGAATAGAGTATATGCCATTATTATTTTCATTGTGGTTTTTGTGTTTGTGGTTTTAGGAATGAGTACGATTCAGTTTTTTATTAATAGATATAATGTACAGCAAAAGAACAGACTGGATTATGAAATAAATAGCTTGTTACCCAGAATACAAGAACAAATTTATTCGTTATCTGAATTTCAGGGACAACATTTTTTTAATATCAATTACAATACATTATTAAAGAAAGAAATACAGGAAGTAGCGAAGCAGGAGAATATTGATATTAATATTTATGATTTGGATGGGAATTTGAGGATTTCTACACAGAATTTGATTTATAAAAATGGCTTGTTATCCAGAAAAATGGAGCCTTCGGCTTATTATAATTTACAATTTTTACATCAGGTTCAGGTTACCCAGAAGGAGCAGGTAGGAAATTTAGCTTTCCTCTCTTCGTATGTACCTATTAGAAGTAAAGATGGCGCGCTGTTGGCCTTTCTTAATCTACCCAAGTATTCTTCCCAATCCGCTTTGCAGTTAGAGATTTCTAACTTCCTGGTGACGCTTATTAATCTGAATGCCTTTATTTTCTTGCTGGCAGGATTACTGGCATTATTGTTTACGCATAGTATTACAGGTTCTTTTGCATTGATTATAGAGAAGCTTAAAAATGTCAAATTGAATGGAAAAAATGAAGAGATAGATTGGGAATATGATGATGAAATTGGTCGGTTGGTAGCCGAATATAATAGGATGGTGCATAAATTGGAAGATAGTGCAGAAAAGTTAGCCAGGAGTGAGCGGGAAGGAGCCTGGAGAAAAATGGCCAGACAGGTGGCACATGAAATTAAAAACCCATTGACGCCAATGAAGTTAAGTCTGCAACATCTTCAATATAGTATTCGGAATGATTCTCCACGTAAAGATCAACTTACGCAGGATGTAGCTCAAACTATTATTGAGCAGATTGAGCATTTGGCTCAGATTGCTTCTGACTTTTCAGCTTTTGCTAATATTACCTACGCACGCAATGAAGTATTGGTTTTAAATGATATATTGGCGTCTGTAGTTTCCCTACATCATGGATATGATAATATAGAATTGGATTATGAAGTATCGGAAGAACGTTTGGAGCTTTTTGCAGATAAGACCCAAATAAACCGTGTTTTTACTAATCTTATTCAGAATGCGATGCAATCTATACCGGACGATAAAAGAGGATTGATTCGAGTGGCAATGCGTAGAGAGGAAAATTTTGTCATGGTGAAAGTTGTAGATAATGGGGAAGGAATAGCAGAAGATTTTCAGGAGCGTATCTTTACACCAAATTTTACAACAAAGTCTTCCGGAACCGGTTTAGGGCTGGCCATTTCAAAAAACATTGTACAACGTTGTGGCGGGGATATCTGGTTTAAAACAGATATTGGCAAAGGAACAACCTTCTATGTGAAATTGCCATTAAGAAAGGAGGAAGATTAATTATTTAGAAAAATTATCTCTAATTGTATCTAATAAACGGCTTCTGATAATCGTTTCTGCACTCTCTATCATATTGGAAAAAGCATTTGCTTTTGAGATTCCATGCCCAACAATAACGGGTTCTGAAGCGCCTAATACCGGCGTTCCTCCATAGTCCTCAAAATTGAATAAATCTATATAATCATCCTTAATACTTAGTTTCTGTGTGATATCATAGAAAGATTCTGAAAGCTTCAATACAATGTTTCCTGTAAAGCCATCACATACGATAACATCAGCTTTGTCCGTAAAAATATCCCGACCTTCAATGTTGCCAATGAAATTAATTTTGTCATTCTCTTTGAGTAAAGGATAAGCGGCCTGTGCCAGTTTATTTCCTTTCCCTTCTTCTTCCCCAATATTTAATAAAGCTACTTTAGGCGGATGGGAATTTTGGAGTATGCTTTTGGAAAAAAGACTGCCTAAAATACCAAACTGAAGCAAATTTTCGGGTTTACAATCCGCATTGATACCTACATCCATAAGCAACCCCGGTGTAGAGGTATTCATCCTTGGAAGTACGGAGAATATAGTAGGTCGTTGTATGCCTTCAATGGTCTTGATAGTATAATGCATTCCTACCATCATCGCTCCCGTATTTCCGGCACTGATGAAGGCATGAATCTTTTTTCTCTGAAGTAGTTGAAAACCTACATTTATAGTTGATTTAGGTTTTTCTTTTAATGCTTTGGTAGGGTGTTCATGCATCCCTATTGTTTCCGGGGCATGAAAAATAGTGTATTGAGTTTTATCAATACCTTCCTGTTCTACTATTGACTTGATTTTATCTTCATCACCAATAAGTACGATGTGGACATCAGAGGACGCAGAGTTTAAAAAATTTTTTGCACCTTTAATGGCTTCGAATGGGGCAAAGTCCCCACCCATTGTATCAATTCCTATTTTCATTCGGTCTTTTGACTTGATTAACGCTGCCTAAAGGTAAAAAAATTATTCTGATGCTTGTTCTTTTTCCAGAACTACTTTTCCTTTATAGTAGAGTTTATCTTCAGACCAATGTGCACGATGGCGTACATGAGTTTCTCCTGTCGTAGGATCCACACTTAATGTTTTAGGCGTTGCTTTATAATGGGTACGACGTTTTGCAGTACGTTGTTGTGAGTGTCTTCTTTTTGGATGTGCCATGATATTAAATTTTCTTACTTTCTAAATTGTTCTAATCCTTTCCAAATCGGATTATTCTCTTTTGTTTTATCTTCTTTTAAATCTTCCAGTTTTTTAAGTGCCTCCGGGTTACATTGGCTATATCCTTCTTCATCTTCCGGATGTATTCTCTGCATTGGAATACTGAGCAATGCAAAGTCATAAATCCATTTTGCCACATTCATCACAGTTTCATGATGAGATATAAAAGCAATATGAGGATCTTCATTCTCTGTTTGTGCTATTTGAGGATCGTTTGCTCTTTTCACAAGCAGGGTAAATGCATCCCAAATATCCATATCAAAAAGATCACCACATCTATCGCAATTGATTTTTATATCACCTGTAATTTCGAAGTCCAGCTGTAGAAAATTCTCTTTTTTGTCAAGAATCATATGAACAGTCAATCGACTCTCCTGAAATTCAGGGGTACCAAAAGTTTCAAAAAAGGCATTATCTATTTCATAATCAAATTGATATTGCCCATTCTTTAGTCCAACAAATGCAATGTCAAATGCTTTATTTTTCCTCATAATAAAACCTCCCTACATAAATCGAGGCGCAAAGTTAGCAAATATTCGATAATTTACCACTTTCTATTCAAGTAAAAAAATAAACTTTAGTAAATTCAGTTGAAGCGGTGTTAGAGATGAATATCAAAATCGAAATCCATCCTGTTAAGTTTGCTAAATTTCCTTTAGCTCCGGATGGTGTACGATGTCTTCCACCGATTTGTTTTCCAAGATTTTTAATGTAGCATCTCTTACTTGTGCAATAACCCGATTGAGCCCGCAGGTTTCTTCATCGGGGCAGGTCTCACACTTTTGATAATAATTAAGACTGACACAGGGAAGCAGAGCTATAGGTCCATCCAGTAATCGGATGATTTTAGCCAGCATTATTTCTCCCGGAGGTTTGAGTAAAAAATAACCTCCTCCTTTCCCTTTTTTACTGCTTAATATTCCCGATTTTTTTAGCTCTAAAAGGATATTTTCTAAAAATTTTAGCGATATCTTTTTTTTCTGTGCTATCTCTGATATTAATACAGGATGTTCCTGCGCATTCTCTGCCAGATATATTAAAGCGTGAAAAGCATATTGTGTTTTCTTCGACAACATGTTGAACTCCGTTTCTTAATAGTTAACAAATTTCTTTAGACTATAGATAAGATAGGAATGATAAATTTAAGTGAAATTTGAAAAATATTCACATTAAACATAAAAAATCCGTACCAAAGGTAAGGAATATTGTTCCATAATGTTTGTTTTATGGAATAATAGTTGGTCTAAATGAGGAAAAGTGATTTAATTTTGCTAGTTTGAGTTAAACTTTTATGTTCAATTGGCATAGATTATTTGTGATTTTGTCTTTAGAATAAATTTTTACAACATCGTGTATGGGAACTACTAAATTAAAGTTGGATTCTATTTCTGCTTTTGATTCTTTTTTTTCAGATACGCATCTGTTAGGAATCATTTCCTCTCAGAAAGGCTATCAAATTTGTTGGTGGATTAATCAGGCGCTGGATTTTGATTTTAGGTTAGATAGTGAGAATGAGTTAGAGATGTCTATTCAGAAAAAAGGGAAGCATTGTTTTTTTCAAATTTA
>DATGTY010000387.1:0-9592 GCA_035301605.1 Chitinophagaceae bacterium
ATGCCGGTGGATGGGAAAAGTATCCGGAGGTGCATCGTTCCGATCATTGGGATAGTGATAAAGATGGGTTACCGGACTGGTGGGAAGATGTTCATGGATTAAATCCACATTCACCCGAAGGAGATTTTTCTGATGCAAATGCGGATAAGAATAATGATGGTTTTACTAATTTAAATGATTATTTAGCCTGGATGGCTACACCTCATGTATGTAGCCCAAATGGTGCTCCGGTTGAAATAAATCTTGGGAAATTAACCCGAGGATATACTGACCATCCTGTTTTTTCTGTAGAGGATACTCAAAATGGCAAGGTAGAGATCAAATCTGACAAGGCTGTTTTTACTCCGGATCAAAAAGGCCTGGCCTCTTTTAAATTTAAAGTAAAAGATGCTTCCGGGGATACGATGACAAGAGAAGTAAATATATTAAGTGGGTATAAGGTTAAATTTAGATGAATATGAAGTTACGATTTTGGTTTTTTCCCTTTATTCTTTTGATTTTAGGGGCTTGTTCTCAAAAAGAACAGAATCCAAGAATAATTGAAGATTTTAATGAACATTGGCAGTTTCTATTAGGAGATGATAGCTTGGCTAATCGGGTTGATTACGATGCCTCTCAGTGGCGAACTTTAGATTTACCTCATGATTGGAGTATAGAGGGAGAATTCGATAAAGATAATCCGGGGACAACGGCTGAAGCAGCTTTGCCAACCGGGATTGGATGGTATAGAAAAAACTTTACGCTTCCTAAATCATACAAGGGGAAAAAGGTATATATAGACTTTGGTGGAATCTTTCGTGATAGCAAAGTGTGGATAAATGGACACTTGCTTGGCGAAAGACCAAATGGTCACGTCTCTTTTAGGTATGAAATGACCTCGTATTTGAATTTTGCAGGTAAGCCAAACGTAATAGCAGTTCGGGTTGATAATTCAAAACAGCCTAATTCTCGCTGGTACACAGGATCTGGTATTTATAGAGATGTTCGTCTTATTGCTACCAATAAAATAGCTGTTGCTCATTGGGGAACTTATGTGACTACGAATGATGTGGATAGCAACCAAGCACAAGTGAATCTTAAAACAAGTCTTAGTAATGGAACAAACCAATCTCAAAAGATTGTATTAGAAACGAGTATTTATGATTCTTCCGGTAATAAAGTAGTCTCTTTTCCTTCTCGAGAAGTGACTCTCACAGATTCTATCTCTGAAATAGAGCAAAGTATCCAAATGAAAAATCCGAAGTTGTGGTCTATGAATACTCCTTATCAATATATGATAAAAACCAGTTTAGTAAAGGATGGAGAAATTGTCGATTCCTATCATACCCCTTTAGGAATACGTTCTTTTCGTTTCGATGAAAAGAAAGGTTTTTATTTAAATGGGCATCCAATGAAAATTCGAGGTGTTTGTCTTCATGAGGATTTGGGTGCATTGGGAGTGGCCATAAATAAGAGTGCTTTTATCCGAAGATTAAAACTGTTAAAAGAAATGGGATGTAATGCCATTAGGACGGCACATAATCCCCCTTCGACTATGTTATTAGATTTATGTGATCAATTCGGATTTCTGGTAATGGATGAGGCTTTTGATGTTTGGGAAAAGAAGAAAGTTGACTATGATTACCATATTTATTGGGATAAATGGCATAAAAAGGATCTGCAAGATATGGTTAAACGAGATAGAAATCATCCTTCTATTTTTATATGGAGCATAGGAAATGAGATAAGAGCTCAATTTGATAGTAGTGGTATTTCTAAGACGAAAGAGTTAGTAAACATTGTAAAAGGTCTGGACACTACACGTCCTGTGACTGCTGCTTTAACAGAAATGGATCCCAATAAAAATTTTGTTTATCAGTCGGATGCATTGGATATACTCGGATTTAATTATAATCATAAATTGTATTCCAAACTTCCAGATCTGTTTCCTAATCAAAAGTACATAGCCACAGAAACTATGTCTGCCTTAGAAACAAGAGGACATTACGATATGCCTTCTGACAGTATTATGAGGTGGCCAGAAAGTTATGACGCCGATTTTAAAGGAAACCCTGATTATACTGTTTCAGCCTATGACAATGTTTCTGCCTATTGGGGATCTACTCATGAGGAAACTTTAAAAGCACTTAAAAAAGCTCCATATATTGCAGGGCTTTTTGTATGGAGTGGATTTGACTATCTGGGAGAACCACTCCCGTATCCCTGGCCTGCCCGAAGTTCCTACTTCGGAATCATTGATTTGGCAGGATTTCCTAAAGATGCCTTTTATTTATATCAAAGTCTTTGGACGGATAAACCTGTTTTACATGTTTTCCCACATTGGAACCTGCCTACCGGCAAGGCAGGTGGGGCGAAAGGACAAACGGTAGATGTTTGGGCTTATTACAATAATGCAGATGAAGTAGAATTGTTTTTGAATGGGAAATCGCTTGGCGTCCGTAAAAAGGAAGGAGATGATATGCATGTCATGTGGAGCGTAAAATATGAACCGGGTACTTTGAAAGCTGTGTCTCGTAAGAACGGGAAAACGGTGCTTGTTAAAAAGATTCATACGGCCGGAGCGCCATATAAAATACAATTGATTGCTAATAGAGATCAAATAAAAGCGGATGGAAAGGATCTTTCTTTTATTACGACACGAGTACTTGATAAAGAGGGTCATTTAGTACCTAAAGCAAACAATCTTATTCAGTTTAGCATAGAAGGTCCGGGAAAAATAGTGGGGACAAATAATGGATATGAAGCCGATCTGGAGTCTTTCCAATCTGAAAAACATAAAGCATTTAATGGATTGTGTCTTGCTGTTGTCCAATCAAAGAAAAAATCAGGTAAGATATGGTTGAAAGCAAGAGCTAAAGGATTAGTTACTGATTCCATATTAATTCAAAGTAATAAATGAAAACGTTATTAAACGATTCTTAATGAGAAAGTATATTTTCATATCTATCATACTTTGTATGTCATCTGCTTCAATAAAAGCACAATTGGTAGATGGAACACCTGCTCCAGTTCCGCCGGCTCCTTCCATTTATCAGACTCAACCTTGGGCCGATCAACTGATTACCGGAATAAACAGGGAGCCGGCAAGGACGACTGCTTACTCCTATAAATCAATAAATAAGGCACTAAGTGAGAATAGGAAAGAAGCAAGAGTAAAGTTGTTGAATGGGTCTTGGGGCTTTAAATTTGTAAACAAGCCGTCAGAAGCTCCAAAGGACTTCTTTGAAAACAGAGTGAAAGGATGGGATAAAATACAAGTCCCTTCTAATTGGGAAATGAAGGGATATGGAATCCCTATTTATAGAAGTTCTCGATATGCTTTTCGTCCTGTAGATCCCCCTCATATTCCCAAAGATAAAAATCCGGTAGGATCTTATCAGAGGACTTTTACGATACCTTCCTCATGGAAAGGGATGAATGTTACGTTATATTTTGGAGCAGTGAGTTCAGCTTTTAAGGTATGGTTAAATGGACAATTTGTGGGATATGGAGAAGATAGTTTTTTACCTTCAGAATTTAATATATCTCCTTATTTGAAGGAGGGGGAAAATAGAGTTTCTGTACAGGTGATCCGATGGAGTGATGGTTCATATTTAGAAGATCAGGATCAGTTTCGTTTTAGTGGTATTCAAAGAGATGTAATGCTTTTGGCAGAACCTAAAGTCCGAATATTTGATTTTCATTATGAGACTAAACTTGATAGTAATTACCAAAACGCAAAATTGGCTATTCGTCCAAAGATAAATAATTTAACTGGAGAGAAAATCTCTGATAGTACAAAGTTAAAAGCTCAATTATTTGATGAGAATAATCATCCTGTTCTTAAGAACCCATTGGAAATAAGTGTAAATGATGTGTTGAATGAATCATATCCCAGATTGGATAACGTGAAATTTGGATTATTGGAAACAGATATTAAAAAGCCTAAAAAATGGAGTACAGAAGATCCTAATTTATATAAGTTGGTCTTATGGATTGAAGATTCCTTGGGGCATGTTACAGAGGCTAAAAGTTGCGATGTAGGGTTTAGGGACATAAAATTTTCTAAAGATGGTAAATTATTGATCAATGGAAAGGTAACCTACTTATATGGAGTTAATAGGGTAGAACATAACCCTAAAAGAGGAAAAGCACTAACCAGACAGGATATCCTGAAAGATGTTCAAACGATAAAACGGTTTAATTTTAATTGTATTCGCACAAGTCATTATCCGGCCAGCCCCTATTTCTATAAGCTTTGTGACGAATTTGGCATAATGGTCATTGATGAAGCTAATCTGGAAACGCATGGTTTAGGGGGGAAGTTGAGTAATGATCCAACCTGGAATCATGCTTATATGGAACGGATGACGCGGATGGTACGTCGAGATAAAAACCATCCGAGTATTGTTATTTGGAGTTTAGGAAATGAAGCGGGAAGAGGCCCGAATCATGCCGCAATGTCTGCCTGGACACATAATTATGATATTACAAGGCCGGTTCTTTATGAGCCGGCTCAGGGGAATCCTCATGTGAAAGGATACATCCCACCTTCAGACCCACGATATCCTAAGGATCATCAACATAGAATTGAAGATCCTGTGGATGAATTCTATGTTGACATAATTGGTAGAATGTATCCTGCCATTTTTACTCCGAAGCTATTGCTTGAGCAAAAAACAGATGATCGCCCTATTCTGTTTATTGAGTATTCCCATTCGATGGGAAATTCTACCGGAAATTTAAAGGAATTTTGGGATATTTTTAGATCAAACCCCAGATTAATTGGAGGTTGTATATGGGACTTTAAGGATCAGGGAATTTTGGAAACAGATTCCAATGGAGTGCAATATTATGCCTATGGTGGCGATTTTAATAGTGGTTGGAATGATGGGAATTTCTGTATTAATGGGATTACGGAACCGGATGGAAGTCCTAAATCTGCTATGTATGTTGCAAAACACGTCTTTCAGCCGGCAATATGCAAGTTGATAGACACCACAAAAGCACTTATTTCTATAAAAAATTGGAATGCAGTTAAACCTTTGTCCGACTATTCTACATCTCTAATTGTAAGAAAGGACGGTGAAGTTGTTATAGATACAACTCTGCCAAGGATTCCTCTCCCTCCCGGACAGGATACGTTAATAAGTATTAAATCATATCTTCCCGAAATGGAGAAAGGAAATGAATATCTTGCCGATATTCACTTCCAGCTTTCTCACAGCACCCCATGGGCACCAAAAGGATTTGAAGTGGCTTCTAATCAATTTCATTTAACGGGGCTTGCTAATCATATAAATCCTATACCATATCTTGGAGCCCTAAAGTTGGTAAAAGAAGACTCCTTTATAAATATCATAGGCGACGATTTTAAGATTGGTGTGAATAGAAATAATGGAGCTTTAACTTCATATAGATTTAATAATAAAGAACAAATAGCCCGGCCTTTACTTCCCCATTTTTCCCGACCTGTTACAGATAATGACCGGAAAGGATGGGAGCCGAGAAAGAAATTAAAAGCATGGTATGATCCGGAGTTGAAGTTGGAAAACATAAAAATTGACACATCAGAAAAGAATCTTATAAAGATAACTAGTTCCTATCGCATAGTTGAAGGAAAAGCAGAAGTAGAGGTGACTTATACTGTGGATAAAAAAGGAGTAGTGAAAGTCAATGAATATTTGAGGCTCTTGAGTAAGTTACCCAATATACCTAAAGTTGGAATGCAGTGTGCTATTGCCAGACAATATGATGATGTAACCTGGTATGGGAAAGGGCCTTGTGAAAATTATGCAGATAAGCATTACGGACTTTCTTCGGCTATATATTCCAAAACGTTGAAAGATTTTATGGAGCCGTATGTAGTTCCTCAGGAGAATGGGAATCGGATGGATGTGAGATGGATGTATCTTTCAGATACTACTACCCATGACGGAATTTTAATTGTTGCTGATAGTCTTTTAAATATGAGTGCCTGGCCTTATACCGAGCAGAATATTAATGAAGCACAGCATATAAACGAATTACATGATGCAGGGTTTATAACACTAAATATTGATTTGAAGCAGATGGGTGTTGGAGGAAATACCAGTTGGAACAAGTATGCTGCACCATTGGAAAAATATCAAATTCCTGCTAAGACGTATCAATATTCTTTTTATCTCTTGCCAGTAAAAAAAGATAAAGATCATGTTTCAACCTTAGTCAGGAATATAAAATTTTAATAAATAAAACATTTACATGAGGAAGACGATTCTATATAGTATCATTGTTCTGATTAGCCTTTCAGGGATTATTTCTTGTCATGCACCAGTACAGGACCAGGACCGTTCGGATAAATCCTTACACCTTGTAGATGCAAATAAACCATGGGTATTTTGGTATTGGATGAATGCTGCGGTTACAAAAGAGGGTATTCTTTCTGATTTAGAAGCAATGAAAGAATCGGGGATTGCAGGAGCTTATCTTATGTCCATTTCAGGTCCTGATAATCCACCAGCCATTCAGCCTCCTGCAACACAATTAAGCCCTCAGTGGTGGAAGATGGTTAGGTATGCTATGCAGGTGGCAGATAGTATAGGAATACAATTGGGGATGGATGTGTGCGATGGTTTTGCTACAGCCGGGGGACCCTGGATTAGTCCGGAGTTATCCATGCAAAAAGTCGTTTGGTCTGAACTTCAAGTTGAAGGAGGAGGGACATTTAATGATACGCTTCCTCAACCAGAAAAGAATAAAGGATATTATAAAGATATTGCAGTGTACGCATTTCCTTCTTTAAAAGGCAGTGGAAAATCAACTTATACCTTAAAACCTGAAATAAGTACAAGTGATGGAAAGCCGGCAGGTTTTTTAATAGAAAAAAATAACCAACAACACTTTGTGAGTCATGAGCCCTGTTGGATACAATATAAATTTGATCAGCCTTTTACTTGTAGATCCATGAAAATTCGGGTCAAAGGCCCTACTGTGCAAGCTTATCGTTTACGTGTGAAAGTGAGTGATGACGGAGTAAATTTCCATTCATTAGGGCGTTTGAAACCTGCCAGGAGTGGATGGCAGGATTATGCAGTTCCCGAAGCTACCTATAGTATTCCAACTGTAAAAGCGCGTTACTTTAGATTTGTGTTTGATCCTAAAGGAACGGAACCCGGATCTGAAGATTTGGATGGGGCGAAATGGAAACCTACTTTTAAACTGGTTGGACTGTCGTTGTTCAGTAAGCCACAAATTAATCAATTTGAAGGGAAAAACGGATCCGTCTGGCGTATTAGTGATAGGACTACTTCAAAGGAAATTCCTTCTTCCCTTTCTATCAATAAATCTGATTTAATCAATATTACAGAATATGTGGATTCTTCCGGTATATTGAAATGGCAGGTTCCCGAAGGAGCGTGGACCATATTGAGAATGGGACATACTTCCACTGGTATGGAAAATGCCACGGGAGGTGGAGCCAAAGGGTTAGAATGTGATAAGTTTAACCCTAAGGCGGTCACGCTGCAGTTTAACCATTGGTTTGGAAAGGTTTTTGAAAAAGTAGGAGATTCTTTGGCTTCTCAAGTTTTGAAAATGTTTCATGTAGATAGCTGGGAGGCAGGGAGCCAAAATTGGTCACCAGTATTTAGGGAAGCTTTCAAAAAGTATTGTGGGTATGATCCGGTTCAGTATTTACCGGTAATGGCAGGTGTTCCTATACAAGATGCCAAGACTTCAGAAAGATTTTTATATGATATCCGGTTTACTATAGCTCATTTAATTAAAGATAATTTTTTTGCAACGCTTAGGGACTTAGCTCATGAAAAAGGCTGTCTTTTTAGTGCAGAAAGTGTTGCACCTACTATGGTAAGCAATAATCTAGCTCACAATGCTTTTGTTGATATACCAATGGGTGAATTTTGGTTGAGAAGTCCGACCCATGATAAGCCTAATGATATGCGGGATGCTATATCTGGTGCTCATATATATGGTAAAAATTTGGTTAGCGCGGAAAGCTTTACACAGTTGCGGGAAGGATGGGATGAATATCCGGGTATGCTAAAGACTTTGTTGGATCGAAATTATGCTTTAGGAATAAATAGGGTTGTTTATCATGTTTTTGTAGAAAATCCCTGGGTTAATCGAAAACCGGGAATGACCTTAAATGGGGTAGGATTATATTTCCAAAGAGATCAAACATGGTGGGAATCCGGTCGTGCTTGGGTTGAATATGCTAGACGTTGTCAAACACTGTTGCAAAAAGGATATCCTGTGATTGATGTTGCTGCATATACAGGATGGGAAATTCCTCGACGTGCATTATTGCCCGATAGATTATTGCCTGTAATTCCCGGTATATATGGTCAGAAGACGGTGAGAAGAGAGAAGGAGAGATTGGCCAATGTTGGGCAACCTTTACAGGAAAAACCCAAAGGAGTGACTGCGTCAGCTAATATTTTTGATCCGGAAAAATGGATTAATCCACTTCGTGGATATCATTACGATTCATTTAATGAGGATGCCTTATTGAATTTGACTGAAGTGGAAAATGGTCAAATTAAATTACCCGGAGGTGCAAGCTATGGGATATTAATTATCCCCGGAAAACGTAGAATGGTACCAGAAGGAGATATTATGAAAGTAAAGGTTGGAAAGCGTCTGTTGCAATTGGTAAAGGATGGAGCTACTATTCTGATGGAGGATCAGCCGAGAGAGGTTCCCGGTTTAAAAAAATTTGAAAATAAAAACCAGCAAATAAAACAAATTGGACATGAATTACTAGGAGGGGACTTTGAGAAAATACAGACCTCTTCGGGGCCTTATTTTATGAAGAAGATAGGGAAAGGTAAGATCTTAAAAGGACCATTCCATCCTTCCTCCTTTAAAAATATTGGAATAGATAAAGACTTTATTGCCCATAATTCAAAAGAGCAATATGCGCATAATATTGCATGGACCCATCGACGTACAAAAAAAGAAGATATTTATTTTATATCTAACCAAATAGATAGTAGTAGAGTCATTCAGTTGTCTTTGAGAGTGTCCGGTAAGATTCCTGAATTGTATAATCCTGTCACAGATAAAAAATGGGAAGCAAAGTCTTGGGATATAAAAAATGGTAGAACCTTTCTTTCTGTTAAATTACCTAAAAATGGCTCCCTTTTTGTCCTTTTAAAACAACCCTCTTCTATTAAAAGTAGGCATAATGGTAAAAACTGGACAGAGACGCATGTAGATTATACGTTAACAGGTGATTGGAAAGTGCATTTTAATTCTAATTATGATAATTTTGATACGACACTGGTTTGGCATAAACTAACAAACTGGATGAGTAGTGATGTAGATCGAATTAAATATTATTCTGGCTCAGCTATTTATTCCCAGACTTTTGATTTGAAGAAAGAATATAATGACAAAAAGATGTTATTGAATCTGGGACAGGTACATAATATTGCCAGTGTAAAAGTCAATGATATTGATTGTGGCGTAGCATGGACTTATCCTTATCAGGTGGATATTAGCAAGGCTGTTAAACAAGGTACTAATAAAGTAGAAATAAAAGTTTCTAATACCTGGGCGAATAGATTAATAGGAGATCATAAATTACCAGAAGATAAAAGAGTGACTCACA
>DATGTY010000388.1:0-7291 GCA_035301605.1 Chitinophagaceae bacterium
TTTGGCTATGGCGTATAAATCCCCATCTTGATTGGCTACAACATTGGTTACATTTATACCGACATCTATTTTCTTAATCTCTTCATTAGTTTGTAAATCTATGACAGATAGGGTACTGTCGTAATGAGGGAAATTAAACCCGCCGGAATTGGCTACGTATAATTTTTGATTGGCAACAGCCAATTGTTCGGGATTACTTCCCACTTTTATGGTATCTATAATGGTTAAAGATGTAGTATCTATAATGGCAACATATCCTTTTGAAGAAGTGGCGAAGGCTTTTCCGTCATAGAAAGTGATGTATCTGCCTTGAGGAAAGTCTATTTTCTTTATTCTTTTTACAGAATGAGCATCAACCACTTCTATTTTATTGGAATTATTTACTACGATGTACATTTTCGAACCATATATTCCCAGATCATTTCCTACATCTCCTAAACCTTTTACTATCTCAGGGTTGGCTTTATTAAAGACATTAAGATACATGGAATCTTTTTCAAAATCATAATAGTCAATGGCTGCATTGGAACTTCCAAAGGTACCCTGACAAAGTAGATAAAGTCCTTGTTCTGTTTGATTCGGTAGTTTATCTCCGGGTGTGGGAGTATCATCTTTCCGACAAGCCGAAAGTCCTGTCAGAATAAATAATACAAAGAATAAAGCGCGACTTTTTGTCTTGTTGTTCATGTTCAGATTTTGCTTTTGTGTTTATAAAAGATGTATAGATAGTCCAATGCGATAAGATCTTCCCGGCATGGGAAAATTCTGTATAACATCGTAATGTTGATTAGCTAAATTATTGACCTCGGCGGAGAGTTTGAATCCCCATTCTTTGAATTTCCATCGTTTATTTATGGACAAATCATGTGTGTACCAGGTAGGGATATAATATTGTTGGATATTAGAAGTTTGGCTGTATCTGTCGCCGGTGTATATAAAACTGTAATTTAGGTGCCAGCTTGTCCATTCAATGGATGCAATAGCAGAGCCACTGTGTTTAGGGGAATACGGAATTTGATTTTTATATTGATAATCTTTATTGGTCACATCCAACGCTTCCTGATAAGTATAATTTAAACCTATTTTTAGAAAAAGTTGTTGCGCTAAGAGAAACTTATTGTCTAATTGAAGGTCTATTCCTTTGATATCGACTTTCCCTATGTTAGACATTGTCCAGCGGAAAAGGTTGGTGCCCGGTGTTGCTATAATTTTGTCTGTTGCAATATTATGATAGGCATCTGCCGTAAAAGAGATATACTTCCAAATACCGTGTGCAAATGAGTAGTGATAGGTAAGCCCTAAATCCCATTGTTGAACATATTCCGGCTGGAGTTTTGTGTTGCCTACAAAAGTGTAATAAAGGTCGTTGAAAGTCGGCATTCTGAATATATTTTTATAAAATCCTCTAAGTCGAAGATTGACTTTATGTATAGGTTGCCAACTGGCAGTAATGGTCGGTGTTAGTTCTGCTTTTTCACCTGCCCCGGTATATTTTTTCACTTCATCTTTTACATAGGTCTCCAAAAGACTTCCCTGTAGTTGAAAATACTTAAAATGAAGCTTGCTGGCTATTACAGCCTGTAAAGTATGTCGTGTAGGAAAAGGAAAGTGATAAACATCCGCATCCAACTTATTCCAGTGATAGTCAACTGACAATACTGTTTTCCAAAAAGGTGTAATTGTAAATTGATTGGCTAGGGAAGCGTAGAATGATTTATCATGATATTTATTTTCCAGTTTCCCCTGATTGTTTGTGTAGAAAGGATCGAGGTAGTGCGTATAATGATAAGCATACTTTGTATTGATTTTTATGGCATAGCTGGGATTGAATATTTTTTTCCACTCTCCCTGAATAAATTGGTCTTTGTTCCAAAGACGTTGATGATTTTCAAAATGATTAGAGACTGCCGCACCCGGTAAGCCTCTGTTGGATTGATAGTGGTAGGCCTGAAGCCGCCAGGTACTGCTATCTGAAAATTGTCCATAAAAACCGGCTTCCAAGCGCCATGCTGCGATATCTGCATTTTGACGGATAGCAGTAGTGTCAAAGGAACCATTGGTATATTGGAAGGGATATTTCCCATTGGCTGTGGTATATTCTGTCGATAGGCTGCTACTGATGTTATTGCCGATTTTTTGCTCCCAGTGGATGGAGGGGTTGACAAATCCAAAGGATCCGGATTGAAAGGATGCTTTCAGATTTGTCTTATTGCTCTCTTTGAATTTGGGAATCTTCGTTTCCAAGTATAAAGTAGCACCTGAAGCAAAAGCTTGTGCCGGTTGAAATATATTGCTGCTTTGCGCTTGATATAATTTAATTAATCTTATGTTTTGAAGAGATATTCTACCTAAATCAACTTGTCCGTTTTGGGCATTTCCCAGTGGCAACCCGTTGTAAAATACGGTGGTATGATGGGTACCCATACTGCGTACATTCATCGTTTTTAATCCGCCTATCCCCCCATAGTCTTTGAGTTGTGCGCCGGAGAAGTAGCGAATAGCATCTGCTACAGAAAGGCTATTCATATTTTCAATGCTTTCTTTATTTATAATTTGAACCGGTGTAGGCGATCTTAATTCTTTGTCATGAATTTTGCGGGATTGGATGAGCACTGCTTTTAATTGATAATCAGGGAGTGTGTCAGTAGATTGCATCCTGAGTAAAGAGGTATCTTCGAAAGAATAAGCCTTTACCTTTCCAAAGGATAGAAAAAGAATGCCGATGATAAAACCCAGGTAGCGTTGCAAAATAAATTTATTTTAATTTGAGAAGAAACGATCCATTTGGAATAAAACGGCATAAATCAATAATGTCCCGAAGATGAGCATGCTGATGGAGGCTATTTTATTGAGGATAGAGACTGTTTTTAGCGTTATTTTATGACGGATTTTATCGGCAAAAAAAACTTTGGTGATATCTGCAGTGAGTACGAACACCAATGCCGTAATGAAAAGTACAATACGATGATTAGCAGAAAGTGCACTATTGGCAGTACAGACTCCCAACCATAAGATGAGTACGGCCGGATTTAAAGTATTCATCAAAAAACCGGATAGCCATATTCGAAAAAAATGTCCCTTATTGGCTTTGATTTCTTCTTTTCGATCCTCCTCGCCCGATTTTATTGTTACATCTTTGAAAAAGAGACCATAAACGCCAATGGTAATAAGTACCAATCCTCCTGCTACACCGATGATTGTTTTAAGTCCATCTAATTCATAAATGAAAGCAGTAGCTACATTCCCTAAGATAACATACATGATGTCACTGGCGGATACGCCTGTTACAAAACTCAATCCGGCTTTAAACCCATCATTGATGCTGTATTTGATAATCATAAAGATAACAGGTCCCATTGAAAGGGAAATAAATAGCCCTAGGCCCAGTCCTGCAAAAAAAGACGTTAGCATACTTTTGTTGAATCGGTAATCCTTTTCTTTTATATGGAAGATTCCCTCTAAAAAGGGGCAAGTTAATAAAAAAATAAATGTTTTATCCTCATCTATATATTTAGTTGAAACATGTTTTTGGATTTCCATATAAAGTATTTATATTTATGGTTTTATTTAAAGTAAAATTGGAAATATGGAATTATTTTCTTCATTGATTTTGTAGAAAATTTCCGGATATTAATATCCGGAGGTATATTTGTATTTTACCTATGGTAACCAATTTATTAACCTGCTGATGATCAAAAATTACTCCCTTTTTGCGGTTATCCTTCTGTTGAGCTTTTGGCATGACGCCCATGCTCAATATGAAGATCTTGTGCATCATTCTTATGCTGAGGAAATAGCATCTTTGAAGAATTTACATACAAGATTAATGCAGCTTGATTCTGCTGCAGCTTATGCTAAGTGGCGTGAAATTAAGGAATTTGCTTATAATCAGGCCGATGAAAGCTTGGCTCTGGAGATGAATCTTTTTTGGGCTAATTACCTTTCAGATAAAGGAAAGCATTATCAAAAGAGTCTAAATTTATTAGCACAAACTGCTCGTCGGGCTACAAAAAAAGAGTATCTCCCAATTGCAATTAGAGCACATAAAAAACAAGCCTCTATATATTGGTATGGGTTAGAGGATTATGCGAATGCTTTTATTCATTTTCGTAAGATGGCAAAACTCTTGAAACAGACAACTTACTTGTTTTATCCTGATAAGGTATTGGATTTGAAAATGATAGGCAAGGCGTATTATGCTTTTAAAGATTATAATAGTGCTATTCGCTATTTAAAAGCGGCAGTTGTTATTCAGGAAACGGTTTCTAATAGTTGGGCATTAGCAGATGCGATGAATACTTTGGGATTGTGTTATCAAAAATTAAAACAGTATGAATATGCCAATAAATGGTTTAATCGGATTGATTCTTTAGAAAATGATTCAACTAGAAAAGCCTGGTTATCCAGGGTCAGGGGCAACATAGGGCAAAGTTTTTATCAATTGGGACAATATCAAAAAGCGACTCCCCTCTTAAAACAAGATTATAAACATGCAGAAAAAGAAAAGAATTGGAATCGCAGTGCAGCGGCATTAATTCCTCTGGCAGAGATTAATCTGAAACACAATAACTTATTGACAGCTAAGGGGTATCTGCAAAAAGCACGTAGGTATATTTCTATCTCTAAAGCGTCTGATCAGTTGAGATTATGGTATCCTGTGATGAGTAAATGGTGTAGTGCCAAGGGGCAATTCTCTGATGCTACAATGTATTTAGATTCTACCATTGAGGCGATTAAAAATTATGATGCAAAGTATAATAGTTTGAAAAGTATTAAAATGCAGCAGAGAATTAAAATGCAGCATCAGCAATTAGGACGGACGCGTCTGATGGTAGAAAATAAAAGTGAGACGACGAGGAAAAGTTTGTGGATTGGCGCTTTTATTTTTGTTTTATTACTACTGCTTCTTCTTCATTATAGGCAATATAGACGTATGTCTAAAAGACAATTACAATTGAAGAATACTAAACTCTCCTTGCGTGAAAGTCAGCAGAAGATTGAGAAGGCTTCCATGGAATTGGAAAACTTTACGAAAGAAGTAGTAAGAAAAAATAAAATCATTCAGGATTTGAAAAAGGATGCAGAGGCGGTATCTTGTAGTGTGCGCCTGGAGACCCTGAGACAGCAATCTATATTGACGGAAGAAGATTGGGAACAGTTTAAGCATCTCTTTGAAAAGGCGTATCCGGGGTTTATAGAAAAGGTAAAAGAAAAATATCCACATATTACGCCATCCTTACTTCGGTATCTGACGTTGGCCAAATTAAAGCTTTCTAATAAAGAAATGGGTCATATGTTGGGAATATCTTCCAATAGCCTGCAAGTAACACGATATAGGTTGGTGAAAAAATTAAACTTAACCTCTGAGAATCCGGTAGAGGATTTATTGAATTCCTTGTCCTGATAGGGGAGAAGTTAAGTAGTCTCTTGCCTACGTCCCCGAAGGGGGGAACAAAACCACCTGCGTAGTTACAAACTTCAGTGATCTAGTACGAACTAAAAATGATAGTGAGGGAAGCTTCTTTTTATTTTGCTTAACTCCATTATTTATTTCATTCTTCTTTTTTGTCTAATTTTGGAGAGGCAATGAAAGAGCTTTAACCGTTATAAAGATAAAAGAGTGTTTATACTTTTAATATTTTTTGTTGTTATAATATATTGATCGTCATTTGATAATAAGATGTAAGCATTTTGTAATACTATAATTTGTAACCTTTTTATATATAAATCAATTAAAATATTTGTAAGGATTATGTAAGCCTGCTTTTTTGTTAATCTGCTGCGAATCCGTTTATCTTTACAGTGAATTATAGCTGCTCAAGTCGAAAAGACAAGAGTGATGTTGGTATAAAACAGAGACTGAATAAAAAATTAATTTTTAACCTAATTCTCAACTATTGAATTAAAATCCACACTTTCTCATTTTTCCTATGAAGATTCACCTAAACTAAAACGGTAGGGGCTATATTCCGGGATTTCAATGAATAAACAAATGCAATGTATTAGATGGTCTGAAAAAAGAACATCTAATGCGTTGAGTGGAGAAGTATATCCTTTCCCGATGTATGTGTGATTTTAATTTTTATAGTATTACGATTTACAAGTTTTAATGGATTTTGTAATATAAAATATTATTAAGAGTACAATAACATATTTTAATATGGAAGGACTAATACGTAAAAACAGAACAAGCAGGTTTTTGAATCGGATCCTTTTAGGATTGGTGGTGTTATTGCTGTCGGCAGGACAGACTTTAGCACAGAATAAAATATTGGCACAATATGAGTCTAAGTCCAGTAAAGGGGTTTCAGATGCAACCAATGTGAATAGTGACGACAACAGTTATGCTAAAGTTGATGCCTATGGAGGAGCAGCATTAGGACTGGGTGCATACTCAGGATCTATTCAAATGAAGTTTGATCAGACCGTTCCGGCGAACCAGTGGTCTTATATTCGTGTAGATTTAGACGGTGGATTAATCGATGCTTTATTAGGAGGAAGTTTAGGGGATGCTCTTGGAGGAGTTTTATCTACAGTATTGTTAGGAGATTTGACGATTCAGGTTTCAGCCTTAGATAGTGGAACGACGGTATTGTCTCGAAAGAGTGGTCAGGGCTTTGGAACAGATCGTGTTCGTTTACTGACAACCGGAGATGGGTATGCCCTCATTGCGCTACGTCCCAATAAGGATTACAATCAGCTTAAGTTTAAAGCAAGTTCTGTCGTTTTAGCTGCAGGAACCGTATTTCACAATAAAGTATATGATGCTTTTACATTTGAAGGAAGTGGTGGAGAATGTGGCAGACCTTTCGCGACTTCTTTTGACGGAAGTGGATTGGATTTGAGTGTTTTACCTGTAGGAGATCAACATTTGGATAGAGCCATAGATACGGATGAAGAGACTCATTCTACGCTGAAAAAGCCGACATTATTAGGTCTGAGCGTTGCAGGATCTCTTTCTCAATATTTCTATTTCCCAACCTCCTCATCAGAAAATACTTCTGTCAACATGAAGATATCTCTTGGATCGGGTGGAGTACTTAATACAGATTTATTGGGAGCTACGCAGGTGATTTTTTACAATGGCAATGACGTGGTAGATAAGCGGGCTTTAATGAGCAGCCTGTTAAACAATACAGATGTGTTAAATGCATTAGGCGGTGGCTCTTCGGAAGTGGTTACTTTTGCCCCCGGGAAGCCTTTTGATCGGATAGAAGTACGATTAAATTCTCCTGTAGGAGTAAGCCTTCTCGGCTCTGCATTGGATATTTATGATGTCCAGCGTTATGAT
>DATGTY010000389.1:0-21989 GCA_035301605.1 Chitinophagaceae bacterium
TTACAACTTATACGAAAAAATGCCGCCTACCATCAAGATGACAGTGGGAGAATACAACTACCAATTGATGATCCTTTTTTGGCATCATAAAGTTCATTAAGCAGATGTATTAAAACCAGCAAATAGGCTAAAAAGTATAAGTTGAATGTTGAGAATTTTACCAACCTGGGGATTTATGTAGAATACTTTCTACAATATTTAGCACAACCAAGCGGACATTATTTTGAAATTTTTATCATTTTTTCCACAAAGAGAGCCCAAAGCGCACCTCGCTTTTTTTCTCAGTAGTGCTCTGTGTATTCTCGGCGGTACGCAGTGGTAGTATTTAGTCAGTTGCAGCATAACATGGCAAGCTGTTTGATTTTTTAAATACCAATCATCTTATTAAAAAATAAAGGGTCTGTATGCAAGGCACAATGATTCAATTTTTTCATTGGAATTATCCAATGGATCAACCACTATGGCAAGATGTAGTATCTGAAGCAGATAATTTGTCTCAGTTAGGTATAACCGCGGTATGGTTGCCTCCTGCATTTAAGCCAACCAGCATGAATTCCGTCGGCTACGACGCATACGATCTTTATGACCTTGGAGAATTTGACCAGAAAGGCTTCATTGAAACTCGTTATGGTTCAAAAGAAGAATATATTCATGCGATTCAGACCCTGCATGAAAAAGATATTAAGGCTTATGCCGATGTTGTTTTAAATCATAAAGCAGGAGCCGATGAAGCAGAAGAAGTCAAAGCCTTTGAGGTAGATTGGAAAGACCGCACAAAAAAAATAGGAAAAGTCCACAAAATAAAGGCTTACACCAAATTTACTTTTCCCGGCAGGCATAACAAATACTCCAGTTATAAGTGGGACTATCGGTGTTTCTCCGGCGTGGATTGGGATGATAAAAAACAGGAAAAAGGTATCTTTAAACTAATCAATCGCTACGGTAAACATTGGGAAAATGTATTGAGTAAAGAAAATGGAAATTTTGATTTTTTGATGTTTTCGGATATCGAATTCAGGAATAAATCGGTTAGAAAAGAGCTTTTCAAATGGGGATTATGGTATCTTGAGACTACACAGATTGACGGATTCAGGTTAGATGCAGTAAAGCATATTCGCACCTCGGTTATGAAGAAATGGCTTTCGAAATTAAGAAAGAAAACAGGGAAAGAAATTTTTTCCGTGGGAGAGTTTGCAGGGCCACTGGATACTTTATTGGAATACATCAAAAGATCAAAAGGATGCATGTCGTTATTCGATTTTCCTTTACATAAAAAATTTACAGCGGCTGCACGTGATGGAAAGGACTTCGACCTACGTACTATTTTTAATGATACGCTCGTTGCTCGAGCCCCGGATCACAGCGTCACCTTCCTGGACAATCATGATACACAACCCTTGCGAGAAAATGAATCTTTTATTGAAAAATGGTTCAGACCGCTGGCTTATGCGCTCATTTTACTCCGAAAAGAAGGCTATCCCTGTATTTTTTATCCTGATTTATATGGTGCTGAATATAAAGGCAATGATAAAGACGGAGAGGAAACAGAAGTGAAACTAAAGCCTTGTTACGGGATTCGGAAAATGCTGGAAGCGCGAAAAGATAAAGCTTATGGTACACAGCGCGACTTTTTCTCAGATTCTCATATTATTGGCTGGACCAGAGCCGGTACAGATGATATTCGTGCATCCGGTTGTGCCGTATTGGTGAATAATTTTGAAGATGGCGAATTAGAGATGGAAATCGGCATCCGACATGCTCGCCAAACCTTTTATGAAATAACAGGCAGCCGAAAAGACACCGTAACCATTGACGACTCCGGCAAAGCCGTCTTTAAAGTAAATGCAGGTTCGGCTGCAGTATGGGTTCAAACCGAAAATGAATAAAAAAATATAAACAAGCAGCTGAAATATTTAACTACTCTAAAATGAAAGATATGAAGGAAGATATTGCAGAATTAAGTATTAACACGGTTCGCGTATTGGCAGCCGATGCAGTTCAAAAAGCCAATTCCGGTCATCCCGGAACACCAATGGCACTGGCACCGCTGGGTCATTTGCTGTGGACAGAAAGTATGAATTATAATCCGGATAACCCCGACTGGCCGGCACGGGATCGGTTCGTTTTGTCTTGCGGACACGCCTGCATGCTGCAGTACAGTTTTTTATACCTCACAGGATATGCTCTTACGCTGGAGGATATAAAGAATTTTAGACAATTACACAGCAAAACTGCAGGTCATCCTGAACGTGGACTGCTGGAAGGCATTGAAGTAACAACAGGTCCATTGGGACAAGGATTTGCAAACGGTGTAGGCATGTGCATTAGTCAACAATATCTGGCTAGCAGATACAATAAACCGGACTACGACCTTTTTGATTATTATATTTATGCCATCTGCAGTGATGGAGATATTATGGAAGGCATCTCATCAGAAAGCGCCTCTCTTGCCGGGCATTTAGGTCTGGGGCATCTGATTTATTTTTATGACAACAACCATATTACTATAGAGGGAGAAACCGACCTGGCTTTTAATGAAGATGTAGGAAAGCGATTTGAAGCCTATGATTGGCATGTGCAAACTATAGCGGACGTAAAAGATCTGGAGGCATTATCAAAAGCCGTAGAAAATGCAAAAAAAGAAAACGTCAAACCTTCCCTGATTATTGTTCGGAGTCATATTGCCTATGGCAGCCCCAATAAAATAGATACAAAAGAAGCGCATGGATCTGCGCTTGGAGAAGATGAAGTGAAGCTGGTAAAACAAGAACTGGGATTCGATCCCGACAAATATTTTGAAGTTCCGGAGGCGGTATTAGATTATTATCAAAAAGCCGGTAAAAAAGGACAGCAGGCAGAAGATGAATGGAATAAGCTTTATAACAGTTATAAAAAAAAGTACCCGGATTTAGCTGAGGAATACGAATTACTCAGGAAGGGGGAACTGCCGGAAGGATGGGATGAGGGTCTTCCAAATTTTAAACCCGATGACGGCGGGATGGCTACAAGAAAAGCCTCAGGCACCTTTCTAAATAAGGTTGCCGAAAAGATACCTACCCTCATCGGCGGCGCTGCCGATCTGGCTCCCTCTACGGGTACTCTTTTGAAAGAATATTCCTCATTTTCAAAAAAAGACCATGGCGGACGAAACTTCCATTTTGGGATTCGGGAGCATGCAATGGGCGGCATTGTAAACGGCATGGCACTAACCAAAGGCATCAGGCCTTTTGGTGCAACCTTTCTGATTTTTTCAGACTACATGCGACCGGCGGTGCGACTGGCAGCCATCATGGAGATTCCTTCTATTTTTGTTTATACCCATGACAGTATTGGATTGGGCGAAGACGGAACCACCCATCAGCCGATAGAACATTTAATCTCCTTACGCGCCATTCCAAACCTGACAGTGATTCGACCGGCAGATGCCAATGAAACCGTCGAAGCATGGAAGGCTGCATTAGCCGCTAAAGGACCAAGTGCGCTGATTTTTACCCGACAAAAACTTCCAATTATCGACGCCTCTATTTATTCTTCGACTGAAGGATTGCAAAAAGGTGCCTACATCATCTCTGATTGTGAAGAAAAACCTGAAATTATTCTCATAGCCAGTGGCAGCGAAGTCCAATTGGTATTAGAAGCACAGAAAGTATTAAAGAAGAAGAAAATACAGGTGCGTGTTGTCAGCATGCCTTCATGGGAGCTGTTTGAAGCGCAGGACGATTCCTATAAACAGGATATTTTTCCCACTCAGATTAGAAAGCGCCTGGCTGTAGAAGCCGGCTCACCCATAGGATGGCAAAAATATGTGACCGAAGACGGCGGCGTAATCGGGATCAATCAATTTGGAGCGTCTGGGCCGGGAAAAGAAGTGTTGGCAGAATATGGTTTTTCCATTGACAATGTGGTAGAAAAAGCAAAAGAAATCCTGGGAGGGAAATAAAGAAGCCTCCTTTCGCTCCAATATCATGATAATATAATTCGCTCCAAGTCGAAGGCATGTTTTTTGAATCTATTCTTATTGAGGAACTAGTTGTTTAATTTTTTTATTTTTTAAGTTATGATAGAATTCACGATAACCTTTCGGTTTAGGAATAAAACCTATAAAGCGTCAGTACTTCGGAAAAAGGGAGCACAAAAGATAGAATTTGATGTACGCCCGCGAAGTCCGGTGATTGTACGGGAATTCGGACATCAAATTCGAATTTTCAAGAAATCAGATAAATATCACACACCATCTCGGATAGCCAAAGGACAGTATATGGATTTATTTGATTGTCTTGTTGAGGCTCTCCGTGAATATGACCAAAATAATTTAAAGCGATTAAAAAAGTGTTAATATTGGTGCTAATCCTTGCCTTCCAGTTTTTGAGCCGTTTTCTTTAGAAATTTTTTAACTTTATTAAGAAGACCATCAGACTCGGCTTTCTCTTTCCCCTTTTTTGTCGATTTCAGAGATTTGATTTTCTGCTCTGTTTTTTTATCTATACCTATCAATGGTTTTACGCCGGTGAATATAGACTTCCACATAAGATTAAAAACAGAACGATAAGGATCTCTTTTATAGCTTATTTGGGCAAAAGAATCAGACCTATTGGCATCTTTAATGACAAAAAGGTTTGCTGCAAGAGAAATGAATCCTTGTTTTTCTAAGTTCCCTTTTCGATTGCTTTTAGATAAGACTTTTACTTCTAATTGATCATAATTTAAAGCTACTTTACCTACAGCGCCATGGTTATCTGCATTCATATCATAATCCAAAGAATAGATTCTTCCTTTCTTCAAATTGACCTGACCCAGGGGATGGGTCGCTTGATTTAACGCATGGACTTTTATAGTTCCTAAATGCCCTTTATAGGAAAAACTATTTTCAAGATCTGTCAGATTAAAATCGAAAAAAGCATGTAACTTTCCCCGGTTCATAAATAAAGTTTGAAGATCCACTTTACAATATTTATTTTTAAGTAATTGAATACTATCATTGGTAATATTCAAAATATTTCCGTGAATTTGATTGAAAGATACAGCGCCGACTTGATTTGTCTTAGGATTTCGTTCTCGATATTTAATATTGACGTTTTTAAGTTTCAAAGTATCTACCCTCAAATTGAACCCAAGATTACGAAGTATCTTTTGAGGTAATGGTTTTTCCACCTTTTTTATCGGTAGTGCAGCATCCAGATAAATATCTATGGAAGCATCTCTCATCTTTATTTTTTTAAAGTGCCACTTCTTTCGCTTTATTCTCTGAGGAGAAAGATCATAAAAAAGCAGACTGCCCATAGAAATTGCAAACCGATTGTGCCGAAATTCAAACTGGCTCTCAAATTGCTGCTCCGGATAACGTGGCGTTACTTTTAAATCTTTGATAAATCCCTCTCCCCGATTGACTGAAAAGAACAGACTGTCGGTAGATATTTTATACAAGCTGTCCGTTGTAAAAAAAAGACTTTGATCCATAGACAAACGAATGTCTTTTGCGAATAAAAAGCGGGAAGTATCACGGGAGGTCGCCGTATCTATTTTGATATCGTTTATTTGAACGTTTAAGTTCTTTAAATCTACCGTCCCGGACTGCGGGCTATTCATATTTTTTTGGCTAAAAAATACATGATAAAAACCAAGTTGTTTAATTTGAATGGCTTTTAGAGAACCGGAGGTAAGTTGGGTTAAAGTCTGTTTAATGGAAGTGCTTTGTTGTTCTTCCGAATCAGCATATTGGTAAATTTTCACCCGCGACTTTTCTGCTTTTATGGCTTCAATTTTTGCTTTTTTTCCGGTAATGAGTGCAAAAAGATGAACATGTTTTAATTTAAGTTCTGCTACAAAAATATCAAACAGTTTATCGGGCACAGACGTCCTTTTTCTCATTTTACTGTACCGACCGGTATCCGGAATTAGATACAGAGAGTCGATGGTCAGATTGCCCAAAAGGGGGTTTAGATGGATAGCCGAAAAATTTACATGGTAAAGACTATCGGTGACTTTATATACTTCTTTCTTTATCTGTCGGGAAAAGATGGGTTTAAAGTGCCGCATAAAAAGCCATGAACCAACCACTATACACGACAAAATTACAAACAGAGCCAACAGATAATATTTGTAATTTCGTCTTATATAAGTCTGAGTTCTTTGCGCCATAGTTTGGTTTTAAGGAGGTGGTTGGATTCAGGGTTATAAGAAACAAAGGCTTTGCCATTTTGTAGGCTTTGTCAAGTTATTCAAGACAGTAGAGTTGCCTTGATAGTGAAGGTATGAATTTTGCACTTATATCATTAAATTAATCAGTAATAATTAAAATCTTTTTTTATGTTAGGTTGGGCCATTGCATTTTTAATCATAGCCATTATTGCGGCAGTTTTTGGATTTGGAGGTATTGCAGCAAGTGCTGTAGGTATCGCTAAAATTCTATTTTGGATATTTATTGTACTATTTATTCTCTCTCTCATCTTTGGAAGATTCAGACGAAGAAGATAAGCTAAAATATTCTGAGGTTTTATCTCCCCAATTTGGGGAATTTAGAATACACCTTTTCTAAGCACAGAAATGAACGGGGGAGGAAACTTGTCATTCTATTTATTCACCATTAATTATTTGACTATATGAAACCGGCAATTGAAAAAATCCCTTTTGAAAGGGAAAAAGAAGGTAAGAATCAAAAATTTATAATAAAGAAAAAGGACTATGGAACGGTGGTGTTTTTTGATATCTTCTTCAACGATCTATTTTTATTCTCTCTTGCTCTGGATGGTACTATCTTAGTTGCCAATTGGGAGGCGGCAAAAAAAGAGCCCTTAGCGCTAAAAGAAGAGTCTTTAATGGAAATGCTTGATTTTGCGCTTGAAAAGAGCGTAAGTGATAAGGGCTCCCACTTACCAATAGATTAACACATTACGCTCAAAATCCTACTTATTTGTTCTCAAGTTGTTTTCTTCTCTTTTGAGAAGAATCTTTCATGGCAGCTTGTATAGCTTCTGCACTGTCAAAATGCTCTTGCAATTGGGGCAAAATATTCATAATATAGGTTTTTATGTCAGAATCATCTACTTTATTTTTTGCTTTTTGAAACCGGGCGATAGCCGCTTTGTGCCCTTTCACCATATCGGTTATAAAAATCTGATCCACACTCCTGCCCTTTTTATCCTTTAGTTTTGCGGAATCCGCTTTATGTTTTGGATCTAAGGATTGTGGGAGTACCACTTTTTTTTCCTGCGCCAAAATTTTGAGTTTTTTATTGGCTTTTTTGTGATTCCTGACAATCATAGATGCAAAATTTTTCACCCGTCGAATAGTGGCTTTTTCTTGCGCTATATCGCCTAATAAGATTTCTGTCCTGTTGATCATAGACGCATCCACCATAAAATCGGAAGCATTTTCAGCTTGAGTGCCATTGGCCTCATTAATAGAGTCTGCTTTTTGTTTACTGCCATGTCCATTGTTGTTACAAGACTGAAATACAATGAAAGACAACATAATTATACTTAATGAACATAAATTCTTCATAATCCTTTTTTTTATAAAAGTCCCAAATTGATACTATGATAATTTTAACAATATCAAATTTCTACGAACCAAAAACCATTCAAAAAAGATGTAGCATATTCAAAAAAAGTGCGTTAAGGTCGCGGAATGGGTATGGTCGGGGTACTTTTTTTAAGCTGGCTCATGTCCATGTCTAAGTCTTTTTTAATGGACTGTGCAGAATCTTGATGTGCTTTTAGTCCGGGTAATGCATTTTTAATATAATCCCTCAAGGCTTGGTTCTGAATATCCTTGTTTTCAGCAGCTTTTTCAAATGTTTTAATTGCTTTTTTATGACCTGTTATCATATCTTTGATGAAAAGCTTGTTTGTAGCGCGCTCATTTTTCTCCTGTAAATCGGAAATATCCGATCGGTTGTTTTTACTTAGCGAATCGGGAATAGCTACATGTTCCTTATTGGCCAACTTTTGAAGTTTACTTTGTAATTTCTTATGGTCGGAAACAATCATTGAGGCATAATTTTTCACTCTAGATGATGACGCTTGCGTTTTCGCTATCTTTCCTAAATTTATCTCTGTCAGGTTTATAATAGAGGCCTCCACCATAAAGTCAGAAGCATCTTTTACCATAGGTTCATTGCTTGCGTTAATGGAGTCTGCTTTTTGCTCATTGCTTTTTCCTCCATTTTGACAACTTTGGAATAACACAAAAGAAAAAAGGATACAGCTAATAAAAAATAAATTTTTCATAACTATTGATTTTATTTTATATATTTAATTCAAAATCTGTTCCATTTAATATTTCATCTGATATTTCCTTCCTTATATTTTGGTTATCTTTGTAAGACACATAAACTACCGAAAAATGAAGAGACTCAAAATGTTGGCTCGAATTTTTATCTTATATTAGACTATAGGACTTAAGATATGGATATGAAAAATGTTACTTTTGTGGATGATGATCCTGATATTCAGGAAATATTTAGTCTGGTTTTCGCAAATGCAGATTTTAAATTAAACCAGCTTACCGAAGGTTATGCGCTTTTAGAGAATGAGGGAGATACAGCCGATGTCATCATATTGGATAAGCAACTCCCGGACATAGATGGAATAGAAGTATGTCAGAGGCTTAAACAGGAAGAGGAAACGAAAGACATTCCTATTATTATGCTCTCGGCAAATCATGATATTAAGGCGCTGGCAAAGGAAGCAGGGGCAGAAGAGAGTATTGAAAAACCGTTTAGTATCAAAAAGCTGAAGGTGCTAATTGACAAGTATATTAAATAATTTAGAGTTTAGAAAAGATAGGAGGATATAATGATGAAAATGAATGAAATGAGAGGTTATTTGGCGGGGATTCTTATCGTTTGGGTACTGATTGGCGCATGTACTAATACCGGCAATAGGAATAGGTCTAATAAATATGGAACTAAAAGTATAGATTCGGCACAAAACCTAAATAGACAAAAATTTCTCGCTGATTCCTTAAACAGACAATCTTCCAATTATTTAGTGAAAGCCTATTCAAACAGCCTCTTCACCATCAAGTTATCTAAAGCAGCTATAGACAGAGAGGTTCATCCTGCAACTCATCGTGCAGCCACTTTCCTGATAGAAAAACAATCAGACTTCAACAAAAAAACAGCACATTTAGCAGAAAATTTAAATATAAGTGTTCCGGAAAACATCGGAAATAAACAAGAAAAGAAATTAGATAGGCTGAAAAATAATGATGGCTTTGAAGAACATTATTTTAGAACCCTACTCGATCTGCATGAAAAGACATTACGGATTTTAAAAGAAGCCGAAAATAGTAGCAAGACTGCTATTAAAGATTGGGGTAAGGAAAATAGAACCCATTATCTCCAATATATTGATACCATAACTACTGGTCAAAAAATTATAGATTCTCTTTAGAAATTTACCGGCTATAGATAATTTGTAGTATGAAGAAGTTCATCTATTTGTTTGTGTATTTTGTCATTATTTCGTTTTATAATATCTAGATAACTTTTGAGATCTTTCAAATCTACCTCTTCCTCTAATTGCTTAACAGACAAATCAATATTAGTAACGTGATTTTTTAAATCGTGTACAATTTTTTTGGCAGCTCTTTGAATTTCAACCAGTTTCTCCTTTTCTTTTATCAACTTATCGGAACTAGCGTTGGGATCTTTATTATAGTCTTCCATATTCTTTTAGCTTATTATACAATGTTTTCCGATCGATATCCAGGATTTTAGCTGCTTTCGACTTATTAAAATCTACAGATTTGAGTACTTTTATAATAGTCTGATATTCAGCTTCCTTACCCACAGCTTTTAAATTATTGCTTTTTTTTTGGCCATGCGTTTCCAAAGTAATAGAAGGATTACTTTTTTTTAGATTGCCTTCCAGTTCTGCGTGGAATAATTCCGGAGAAAGTGCATCCCTGCTTATCATTCCGGAGGGAGTCAAAAGCACCGCTCTGCGAATCACATTTCTAAGTTCGCGGATATTGCCCGGCCAAGAATAAGCTAAGAAGAGCTCCATCACATCCTCTTGAAAACCCGTTATTTGTTTACCTGTTTCTTCGTTGGTCAGTTTCAAAAAATAAGAAGCAAAGCCGGGAATATCTTTTTCTCTTTTCCGCAAGGGAGGAATTTTTATGGAAAATTCATTTAGTCTGTGGTATAAATCTTCGCGAAAAGTCTGATTCTCATAGGCTAAACGCAAATCTTCATGGGAAGCCACAATAATACGTACATCCAATAGAATCGTTTTTGTACTGCCAATCCTTTTCATTTTCCGTTCCTGAATAACACGTAGAAGTGCTGCTTGAATATCTTGAGATAAATTGGCTATTTCATCGAGAAATAAAGTTCCGCCATTTGCCAATTCAAAATGCCCTTTTTTATCCGTAACAGCACCGGTAAAAGAACCTTTTATATGACCAAAAAGCTCACTATTCGCTAATTCTCTGGACAAAGTACCACAATCCAATGCCACAAATGGACCGGCTGCCCTCTTACTTCGCTCATGAATCGTCTTGGCTATTACTTCTTTTCCACTGCCACTTTCCCCATGTAGTATGACACTATAATTGGTGGGTGCAATAATACCCACCCTCCGATATAATTCTTTTATGGCAGATCCTTCCCCTCTATAAAATTCGTTTTTTTTAGTAGTTGAATGTCGTCTTTTCTCGGGTACCTGCGCAGGCGCAGGATCTTGTGCTTTTTGCTTAGCGTGTTCCAAAGCATGATTAATAAGATGAACCAACTCTTCCGGGACAAGCGGCTTACCTATATAATCAAAAGCACCGGATTTTATCAATTTGACCGCAGTCTGAATATCTGAATAAGCAGTAATAATAATCACTTCTGTCTTTGGGTGCATTTCTTTTATTTCCTGCAACACCTCCAGACCATCTTTGTCTCCTAAACGATAATCACAAAAAACAACATCATATTTTTTCTCTTTGAGACTTTTAAACGCTTTGTTAGCTGAAAAAGCAGTGTCCACCTTAAAATCCTTCTTAGTCAGATACTTTTGTAACAAAAAGCAAATATCTACATCATCGTCAATAATCAAAATGCTCGGCTTCATTAAAAAAAATTTAGCAGGTGATCGTTTATAGTAATAAAAGGTGTCTATTGACTTTTTTCAAGAAAGAAATCCCCCCATTTATTCTATGATTAGAATACGAAAATACAATTTTTTTTTAAAACATAAAGATTAAAAACCGAGCTGTTCCTTTGTTTATAAACATCCCCATAATGTGCATTTAATTCCACAACTTCATTAGACGCTCCAATAAATACTAAGTCGTGAATAAATTATTGATAGATTCTGCAAAAAGTGGATGAGCAAAAACATGTTCTTGTAGTTGCAATGCAGTATAACCTGCAGCCATCGCCATTTGTAAAATACTCATTATTTCCCCACCCTGAGCAGACAAGATAGAAGCGCCTAAGATTTTACCGCTTTCTTTTTCTGTAACCGCCTTCATAAATCCTTGGATTTGTACAGTTTCTTTACCACGACTACTCTTTTCCATCGGTAATTTAAATACATCTATTTCCAACCCTTGTTTTTTCGCCATGGATTCAGTCAAACCAATACGCCCTAATTGAGGATCAGTAAATAGACAATAAGGTTCCTGCCGATAGACATATTTGCGGTTGGCTCCATTCATTAGATTATCATAAATGATGACATAGTCATTGTAGGAAATATGGGTAAAGGCGGCACCTCCTTTGATGTCTCCCATGGCATAAATTCCTTTTATACTGGTTTCAAGTTGATCATCCACTTCAATAAATCCATGTTCATCTGTTTTAATTCCGGCTTTTTCTAAGTCTAGATCTTCCGTCTGCGGTTTTCTACCAGTAGCCATTAAAAGATGCGTTCCCTTAATTTGTTCTTCTTTTCCATCCACTACAATATTCACCGTCGGATGCTGTCCATGAACAGAATTCACCTTCGCTCCGAGAAAAAAGCGAATATCTTCTTTTCGCAGGATATCCTGTATTGCTTCTGCCACATCAGCATCTTCTTTTGCTAACACTCGTTCACTCTTCTCTATAATGGTTATTCTACTTCCAAGTCTGGAAAATAATTGTGCCATCTCCAAGCCAATGTAACTCCCTCCAATAATTATTAAATGCTCCGGACATTCTTTCAAATCTAACAGGGTCGTAGAAGTTAAAAAGGGAACTTTATCCAATCCTTCTAATGGTGGAATAGCAGGACGCAGTCCGCCATCTATAAAAATATACTTTCCTTTGAGTACGGCGGATTCCATTCCCTGATTGACTCGTATTTCCTTTGGCGCCATAAAATGAGCCTTTCCTTTAAATAAAGTCAGGTTTTCCGCTTCTTCTATCGCTTTTTCACTTCCTTCTCTAGACTGTTTTACGATGTCATTTTTACGTTGCATCACCTCCTGAAAATCGACACTGTAAGAAGGTACATGAATGCCAAGCTTCTCACTGTTTTCGATGCGATAAACTTGTTCAGCGCTGGCAATTAATGTTTTAGTCGGTGTACAACCATCATTAATGCAAGTTCCACCCACTAATCTTTTTTCCACTAACGCAGTTTTTATTCCATCCTTAGAAAGTTTCATAGCAAGAGGAACTCCGCTTTGACCCGCCCCTATAATAACAGCTTCATATTCTAACATCTTTTTTTAATCATAAGGTTCAAATATTATTCCATAGGCAATTATAATATCGTAAGCACATTTTATTTATCAAATATATAATTGGACTAAAAAACAAATTACTATGGTATAACAAACTAAATAATCCAAGATTTACTATTTATACAAACTCTTGGAATAGTATTTGTCTTTTATACTATCAATTAAAGATTCTATATTTATGAAAAAGTTAAATGCACTTTTCTCAATAGTACTCATCATAATAGGAAGTATAATGATGAGTGCTTCATGTAACAACAAACAGAATAAGCAAAATAACCAGTCCACAACCACAATCAATGCTGATAAAGAAAAAGTAAAGGATAATGTCAATCAAAAAGCAGCCGACTTTAAAAATGACTGGAACAATAAAATGGATACGCTGGATTATAAAATGGAGCAATGGCAAGGCAAAATTAATTCCTATACGGGAAAGAAGAAAGAGCAGGCTCAAAAGAAATTTGACGATTTAAAAGTACAAAAAGATAAATTGGAGGATAAAATCAACCAAACTTCAGATCAGGCCGGAACAAAATGGGATCAATTCAAAGAAGACGTGAGTAACACTTATGATTCCTTATCCACTCAACTGGATGAGACTTTTAATAATTAAAAAAGTAAGAAACATGGATACCAAAAGAATTTCAAAATCAATTGAAGACATTTTAAACAAGCAGGTTAAAAAGGAGGCCGAAGCAGCGCAAATATTTCTTTCTTATGCCGTATGGGCGGATGACACCGGATATAATGGTGTAGCCAATCTTTTGTTTCGCCATTCAGGAGAAGAACGGGTACACATGATGAAAGTAATTGAATATATCCAGGGAAGAGGAGGGAAAGCCAAAATTTCTGCACTCGCAGCCCCTCCCAAAGACCCTAAAAACCTCAAAGAATGTCTGGAAAAACTATTCAAACATGAAGTGGATAATACGTCCGCTATTTATGAAATCGTCAATTTGGCTCAAAAAGAAAAAGATTGGTCTTCCTGGAACTTTGCACAATGGTTTGTGAAAGAACAAATAGAAGAAGAGACGCTCATTATGGAACTTTTGGATAAATTGAAGATTGCCGGCGGCGCTCGGGCTACCAATGAGTCTTTGCTTTATCTGGATGCTGAAATAGGAGCTAATGAGGATGAAGCAGATTTAGCCCGGGATGCTTCTGTAGATAATCCGTAAATTATTTCACCACACACACAAAGTTAAAAATTATGAAAACAATCGGAATTATTCTTATAGTCATAGGAATAGCTATGATTATTGTAAAAGAAGTTAATTTTCAAACAGAAGAACAAGTGGCAGATGTTGGTCCCATTGAGATTAACAAAACAGAAGATCATCATGTAGAATGGCCATATTATGTGGGAGGGATTGTAGTGATTGGCGGAATTGCATTAACAGTAGCAGGAGCCAGAGCAAATAAAAGAAAGAATAGAACTTAAGGTTCTGATTCTTTGCTTGCTAAAAAGAAAGCATATGGTCTGGTTGCGCTCATATTATACAAAAGGATACGCAGCATCCCCGTAAGCGGTAGGGCAATAATGGCACCTATAGAGCCCCATATGATGCTAAATGCAACAATAGACACAATAGTAATAAAGGGATTTAATTTAACAGCATTACCAACAATCATGGGCGTGAGCAAATAATTATCGATTATCTGTCCTATCACAATAACAGCTACTACAATTAATAAGCTGGTAAATCCACTGGTTACAAAAGCCAAAACCATAGCAACTCCGCCCCCAATTATATTTCCCAAAAATGGAATAATAGATAATAATGCAGCTATTAATCCGAGAAAAAAAGCATAAGGAACATCCCCTAACCAAAATCCAAGGGAATAAATTACTGCCAGGACAGCCATGATGATTAATCGTCCGAATAAATATCTTGAAGAGGTGCTTACACAAGCGGAAATGGCACGTTTGGTTTCTTCCTTTTTATCAGAATAGACAAGACGAAGGATAAAATTTTTAAAATGAGAACGCCCCATCAGCATTAATATATAATAAATCAATATCAACACCCAATTGCTTATAATCTGACTCACAGAGCCAATAAATGGCATCACAAGCTTTCCTAATTTGGGCAATGCTTTTTTTGCCTGACTTTCCTGAGCAGAAGGTGTGATGTCAAAGGTTTGTTGCAAAAACTGCTGAAGTTTGTGAAGTTTTGACATCAGACTCTTCTGTATTTGTTGCCAGTCTTGAGAAATTACACCAATTTGTTTTCCTATAAGGTAAAAGACAATAGCTCCGATGATGAGCAATACGAGTGTTAATAGCGTGATAGTCAACCATTCCGGAAAACCCACTTTGAGCATACGATCCATCAATGGACTCATCAGCATAGCCAATATCGCTGCTATAGCCAAAGGCATTAGCAACGGCTTTCCATATTTTAATATCACAACGGAAAGACTAATAAGTAAAAGAATAAGCGTAATCCGTAATAACGGATGAATGGGATGCTTTACTGAATCTTTATCGTATTTTATCGGCACAAGACAGGTTTAGTTTATACTATTAAAGCGTGTTTAACCATTCTTCTATTTCTTCTTTGCTTTTTCCGGTTTCTTCCTGAAGTTTTCCTAATAATTGATCTTCTTTACCTTCTTCTAACCTGAGATCATCGTCAGTTAAGTCCCCATAAGATGCTTTTACTTTTCCTTTAATTTGATTCCAACGTCCTTTCCATTTTAATTTACTCATAATAATTGTTATTTTGTATTAGTTAAATTTAATCTTTCGGCTATTGCTTATACCAGCATTATTGCATTCATATGAATGCAATAATAATACCAAATACTTATCACTCAAAAAATAGGACACCTATTGAATCAGAATGGGGAAATTATTGCCCTAATAATGGAAAATTGACCGCAATTTATAACGAAAACCATAAGTGTATCTTCAAGAAATGAAAGGCTCTTTAAATTTATCATAAAAGGAGCAATCTTTTTTGGAGGTCAATAAACGGTTGCCTGTTGAGTTATCAATGCCTGAAGACAAACTTAGAATAGAAAATTGATCTGTTGTGGAATGTTCATTTCCTCCCGGATTACTTCTGGATTAGTTCTTGTAAAATACATAGTTATAATCACTTATAGAACTATTCATAAAAAAAACTTTTTATCATGGAAAACAAAATGATTTTAAACCTCCGGATGGAGGAAGTAGGAAATACAGAGAAAATTTATTCCTTAATTGCATTGGTATCGGAAAAATTAAAACAACTTGAGTTTTCAGGAATTGAGGTAGAATATTTTGAATTACGTCTCAAACAAAAAGACTTTTTTTCTACTCTGGCAAAAGAAGCATATATCAAAATTGATGCAAATAATCACACTTTTACAGGGAATGAAGTTTCCAATTTTTGGGATGATGCAGTGAAAAATCTTTGTGATAAAATCAAGAATCAGTTTCTCGCCTGCAAAACCAACATTTCAACAAAAGGGCTGCTAACTAATTCTACTGTAGTCACATAAACTGATAAAGAACCAGGTATAAGACGCATTCAATGAGCACATCTCCGGACGGCAATAAAGCATATTTCAAGAGATAAAAATGGTTAAAAAAATTAGAGCAATTTGAACGCAATCAATAAGATATCAATTATAGGAGGCGGAAGCTGGGGTACAGCTCTGGTAAAAATATTTTCCGAGAGTAACGTTGATGTCCATTGGCATCTCCGCTCATTGGCATCTGTTGTGCATATTAAAGAAGAAGAGAATAATCCTAACTATTTAAGTTTTCTACACTTGGATAAAAATCGCATTTCACCTTCTGATGATATTGACGAGGTAGTAAAAGGGTCAGATTATATTCTGTTGGCAGTACCATCCGCTTACCTGGAAAGGACGCTATCTGATTTAGCGCCCGATTTGATGAAGGATAAAAAGGTTATCCTTTCTGTTAAGGGAATCATTCCCGGGCATAACGTGCTGCCTTCTGAATTTATTCAAAAAAAATATGATATTCCACGTGAAAGGCAGTTTGTTATTGGAGGACCTTGCCATGCTGAAGAAGTAGCCATGGAGCGAAAGACTTATATGACTATTGCCGGTGATGATAAAGATGAAACAGAGGCAATTGGCCATAACGTGAATGCAGATTATATTAAAACGATTCCCAATTTTGACCCGATGGGTGTTGAACTTTCAGCTATCATGAAAAACATCATCGGCATCGCCTGTGGCATGGCAGATGGATTGAATTATGGGGATAACTTTCAGGCGGTTTTAGTGTCAAATGCATTGAAAGAAGTGAGCGAATTCCTCTATGCCTTAGATGAACAAGATCGGAATTTAAGCCAGTCAGGGTATTACGGAGATTTGTTGGTAACGGCTTATTCCGAATTTAGTCGCAACCGTACTTTTGGACAAATGATAGGTCGCGGATTTTCGGTAGATTTGGCACAAAGCAAGATGAAAATGGTGGTGGAAGGATATTATGCGGTACACGGAATTTATAAAATGGCCAGAAATTTGAATCAAGATATGCCCATCGTTTTTATGGTCTATCGAATTTTGTACAACAAAATATCTCCCCATTTAGAATTTAAATTGATTGAACAAGTATTGAGATGAAATGATGTTATTAGCAACAGATTTGGACGGCACATTTTTAGGAGGAAAAAATATAGAAAAACTTAAACTCTATAAGCTTATTAGAGAGCAGAATGATATTCGTTTGGTTTTTGTGACCGGGCGTGGAATGGAGTCTGTTTTACCTTTATTAAATGATGCTATTATTCCCAATCCTGATTATGTAATATGTGATGTGGGTGCGACTATTTTGAACGGAAGAACCTTGAAAAAAGTGCAACCTTTACAGGCACAAATTGGACAAAAATGGCCGGGAAATTTAGAGGTTATGAATGCACTTAAGCAAGTAAGCGGGCTAAAATATCAAAAAGTTCCACAACAAAGAAGGCGTTCCTATTACTATGAAGAAGGAACGGATATAGACAAAGTAAAAGCGCTGGTAACCCCTCTGGGTTGTGAGGTATTGTTGTCTAAAGGGCAGTATTTGGATATTTTACCTCAAGGAATTAATAAAGGTTATTCGATAAAACAATTGGTCTCCTTAATGGAAATAGATCCAAACCAAGTATTGGTAGCGGGAGATACAATGAATGATTTTTCTCTTTTTGAAACCGGGTATAAAGGAGTAGTGGTTGGCGCTGCCGAAGATAAACTGAGTGAAGCTACGATGGAGATGGAGCATGTTTATCATGCAGAAGGTCGTGGCGCAGGCGGAATATCAGAAGCGATGGGATATTTTCACGAATTTTCAAAATGGAGTGATAAGCAATGTGATTATACAGTGCAGCCTCATTCCGGTGCACCGCAGATGGTGATGCTTTATCACCGACTTCCTTATGAAATAAGAGAAATAAATGGAAGAAAAGAGCATGTATCTCCCAAAAGTCCGAACGGCATTATACCTACTTTGCTGGGATTTTTTGACACCGGAAGATCAGGAGCATGGATTGCATGGGAGGAAGTATCAGAAAAAGGAAATAGGTCTTTAAGGGATGTTTATATTGATGAAGAAAAATATCCTAATTTGGTGGCCAGCCGGGTAGGATTGACAAAAGAAGAAATAAAAATATTTTACAAAAAATTTTCTAAGGAAGCTTTTTGGCCGGTCATATTTTCATTTATCGAGAAAGCTAAGTTCAATCACAATGATTGGGATATTTACTGTAAAGTAAATCGATTATTCGCTGAAAAAGCAGCTGCAGAGGCAGATTTGAATGCGATTGTTTGGATACATGAATATAATCTTTGGATGGTTCCCGCCTACTTAAAACAACTGCGTCCGGATGTAAAGATTGGCTTTTTCCATCATACCGCCTTCCCTCCTGCTGATATTTTTAATATTATTCCCTGGCGGAACGATATTATCGGTAGTTTGTTACAATGTCATTATGTAGGTTTCCATATCCCAAGATATGTAGAAAACTTTGTAGATGTCGTAAAAAGTCATACGCCTTTAAAAGTGCTTTCTAAAGAAAATTGTGCCGGGCGCTATCTGACTTATAGTTGTGCATTGGGAGTAGATATGATAAGTACCGAAATAGAGACTGCTTCAGCAAAAGTGAAACTTGGCACCAACCCGGTGGGGGTGAATACGCCCTATATTAAAAAAATTTATGAGGAGGAAAAGCGAAAAAATTCCATTCAGGAATTACGAGCGCAGATCGGAGATAAAAAAATTATCCTTTCTATCGAACGGCTGGATTATGTAAAAGGTCCTTTGGAGAAATTACTGGCTTTTGAACAATTCCTCAACGATTATCCGGAATTTCATGGCAAAGTAGAACTAATAAATATTTGTCCGCCTGCAGCAAAAGGAATGGAAATATATGAAGCCATTAAGCAAGAGATAGAGCAAGTGGTAGGTCGCATTAATGGGCGTTATTCCAAAATGGACTGGATGCCTATTCGTTTCTTTTTCCGATCCATTCCTTTTGAGGAAGTTATTCAGCATTATGCCATAGCAGACATTTGTTGGATTACTCCCCTTCGAGATGGTTTGAATTTGGTAGCCAAAGAGTATATCGCAGTACAGGGATTGAAAGAAAATCCTAACGGAAGATTAATTGTGTCCGAGTTCTCCGGAGTATCTGTAGAACTGCCCTATGCCATCTTATGCAATCCTTACGACAAAAAGAATCTCAAGGAAACCCTGTTACAAGCACTTACGATGGAAGAAAATGAAAGTTCCCTGCGAATGCAGCGGCTTTTTGATATTGTCAATCATTATGATGTAGAAGAATGGAGTACGCATTTTATGGATATTCTTGAGAATATGTAGTTTAGATTATTTTATATCAATAATAGATATTTTATCGTTGAAACTTTGGTACTTCGCACTTTCAGCGCTTTTAAGGGTTTAAATCGCATTCCACTAGATCTACGCGTTCAAGCCATTTATTATTGTGTGTTCGGATCTTATTCATTAATCCAAATTATTCGTAATACTTCTTTCACTTTTTTTACCAACTCTGTATATATTAATCAATTTTAGCAAGCGTATAAAAATCCTGAATGGCTTGAGTAACTTGGCACAGGGGATAGATTGCTCTGTACGTTTGAAAAGATAGCAAATTAAGCCCGTACGGCAGCACTACATTAATCTTTCAGAAAGTATCGTTCATCAATGTCGATGCCGTTCTCAACAATTAATCTCCGATATTCCTCTTTGAATGTTTCCTTCTTATGGTGTTCTCGCTAGTTCTTAATATATTCTATTACAGTATCTTTTTCCTGATACCGAATAGTGAAAGCAGCATATTTTTTACCCCACGACTTAAAATCAGGAAATTTACCTCTATTATTTTTGATCCAGGTATTGGTAAAAGTTTTAAGTTCTTTTACAAAATCGGACAGTACTATGGTAGTATGTATTCCAACCAAAAGGTGTATATGGTCGGGCATACCGTTCATTCTATACAGAAATGATTTTTTGTTTTTGATATACCCCCATATATAGCGGTATAATTCCCCGGAATGTTCATTTGGGAGGATATTTTCGCTGCATTTTGTGCGTATGATAATATGGTGTAATGACTGTACGTAACTCATAATTGCATTTATTGAACATAGCTAGGTACGGTTGAAGACTGCAGGACTGAATGTAATTTATTAGGAAGAATCGGCTTGAAGGGCTTTCCGTCAGGCTATTGTGACCCATAAGAATGCTTTATAGAACAAAATCGGCTCGCATCACTTTCCATAAGTAAGTTTTGTCCGTAGGACTGCATGTGATTTACCGCAGGCGTATGCCTGTGGGCAGTACGATAGCACAGAAGAATAGCCCGGAGGGCGTTACCGCAATAACTTTGTCTGACCCAGATCCTAAAAATATCATATTTTATCGTTGAAACAAATATAACTATTTAAACCAGCTTTAGAATAGCCATCGTTAAAATGGCACAATGACCACCGGATCATCCAATAAACAATGCACAAATAATTTGAGATTCTTTTGGTATCTGGTACATGTCATCGCCAATCAACTATTTTTTTACCTACTTTCAACCAACGGATTCTCAGATCTTTGTTTTTTTTCGGGTCGAGCCATACTTGCCATTTTTCTTAAAATATTCTCTAATAAGTATATGGAATCCATATTCTTAAATACAAGAAAAAAATTCTTTCCTCTTTGTTTTAATTGCCCTAAATTTGTTTTGGTTTGAACAAATTGCAGAATCCCATTAAAGGTTTCAGACTGAAAATATAGAGAGTCGGGATTACTAATAAAATAACAACGTGCCTTTTTATTTTTAATAATAATTTTTTCAAAACCAAGATCAATTCCTAACATTCTGCATTTGATAGCGGACAGTAGTCCATCCACTTCTTTAGGTACCGGACCAAAACGGTCCTGCAATTCATCTCTAAAATTCTGCAAAGACTGATCCGTAGAATAATGATCTAATTGTTGGTAAAGTACCAGACGCTCAGTGGTACTTTTGACATAATTATCAGGAATCAAAAGCTGAAGATCAGTATCCAGCATACAATCTCTGACAAACTCTTCTTTCTCTTCGATTTCTTCCTTAAACAACTCTTTGAAGTCAGTATGTTTCAGTTCCTGAATAGCTTCGTTGAGGATTTTATGATACATATCAAAACCAATTTCTGCAATAAAACCACTCTGTTCAGAGCCCAGCAAATTACCGGCTCCACGAATATCCAAGTCCCTCATAGCTATCTGAAAACCACTTCCCAAATCACTATATTGTTCCAGCGTCTGCAAACGCTTTCTGGCTTCAGAAGTCAGTGTACTCATTGGAGGCGCCAATAAATAACAAAAAGCTTTATGATTGCTACGTCCAACCCGCCCTCTAAGCTGGTGTAAATCACTCAATCCAAAGTGATGCGCATTGTTTACGATAATGGTATTTGCATTTGGAATATCCACCCCACTTTCCACTATATTCGTACAAACAATCACATCTGCTTCATAATTAATAAATTTCAGAATGGTCTCTTCTAAATCTTTCCCTTCCATTTTGCCATGAGCAATAATAATAGACAAGTCCGGACAAAGTCCCTGAATGACAGCGGCTATTTCAGGAAGATTTTTCACCCGATTATGGACGAAAAAGACCTGTCCGCCCCTTTCCGTTTCAAAATAGATGGCATCTCTGATTAAATCCTCATTATACACATGCACTTCTGTCTGTACCGGTTGGCGATTGGGAGGTGGCGTATTAATGATAGACAAATCCCTCGCTCCCATCAGCGAAAATTGAAGCGTTCTTGGAATTGGAGTAGCTGTAAGTGTCAAAGTATCCACATTCGCTCTG
>DATGTY010000390.1:0-5888 GCA_035301605.1 Chitinophagaceae bacterium
ATTCATCAAAAGAATTTGAAGCCAATCCTCAGATCGAAGGAATGATAAAAAAGGTTTCCCATTTAGTTGCAGTTGAAAAATAAGAAAAAACATTAAAATGGAATTGCATACATTAAAACCTGCTAAAGGTTCTGTAAAGTCTAAAAAAAGAGTTGGTCGTGGGGTTGGTTCCGGTAGAGGAAAAACTTCTACTCGGGGACATAATGGACAACAGTCCAGAAGTGGTTACTCTGCTAAAAAAGGTTTTGAAGGTGGACAGATGCCGCTTCAACGCCGTACGCCAAAGCGTGGCTTTAAAAGCTTGAATAAAGTTTCTTATCAAGTTTTTAATCTGAATCAAGTTTCTGAATTATCTGAAAAATACGGATTAGAAGAATTTAGCGTTGAAAAATTATATGGAATTGGCGTTATCAACAGCAGTGCTAAAGTGAAAATTTTGTCGGATGGGGAATTGTCTGTAAAGAAAACGATTAAAGTACATGCTGTTAGTAAAAAAGCTGAAAAAGCAATTGAAGAAAGTGGTTGTACTTTGGAATTAATTTAAACGCCATTTTTGTTTTTTTAACCTGATAAAACATTTTATCTCCTGTGAAGAAGATTATAAAGACAATTAGGAATATATGGAGCATTGAAGACCTTCGTAAAAGAATTCTTTATACGATAGGTCTTATTTTTGTTTATCGTATTGGCTCCTTCATTTCTCTACCCGGATTAGATCCGGTGAAGCTAACAATGCAACAATCTTCTCAGGGGTTGATGGGACTATTGGATATGTTTGCCGGTGGTTCTTTTTCACGTGCATCCATATTTGCCTTAGGAATTATGCCTTATATTTCTGCTTCTATTGCGATGCAGTTATTAACTATTGTTGTTCCTAGTTATCAGAAACTACAAAAGGAAGGAGAAAGTGGTCAACGTAAAATAACACAACATACCAGATATCTTACCGTTCTTGTAACCGGAGCACAGGCTATTGCTTACGTGTCTTATCTAAAAAGTCAGTCTGCACAGGCTATTCTTCCTGAATTTCAGGGAATTACTTTCTGGTTAACTACGGTGATTGTTTTAACTTCTGGAAGTTTGTTTGTGATGTGGCTGGGTGAAAAAATTACTGATAAAGGGATTGGTAATGGAACTTCTTTGCTTATTGAAATTGGAATTATTGCCAGTTTACCGGGGGCGTTGGTCTATGAATGGCAGTCTAAAGCCAACATGGGAGGTGGTGGATTGTTAATATTCTTATTAGAAATCGCTTTCCTTATTGCGGTTATTGCCGGTTTGGTAGCTTTAGTTCAGGGAACCAGAAAGATTCCGGTGAATTATGCCAAACGAGGGATTGGTGCGAAGCAGGTTGGTGGCGCCCGGCAATTTTTGCCTCTGAAGGTGAATGCAGCAGGGGTAATGCCCATTATCTTTGCGCAGTCCATTATGTTTATTCCTATGGCGTTTGCTAGTTTAGCTACTCCGGGAGGAACCATGGCAGGAATTATTCAAGCACTTTCTGATTTTACCAGTGTTCCTTATAATATTGTGTATGCATTGATGGTTATTCTGTTTACCTATTTCTATACAGCCTTGATTTTTAATCCAACACAGATGGCTGATCAAATGAAAAGGAATAATGGTTTTATTCCGGGAATAAAACCGGGAAAAGCAACAGCCAATTATATTGGAACTATTATGGATCGGATTATGTTGCCAGGTTCTGTATTATTAGCTATTGTGGGTATTCTACCCGGATTTTCCAGTGCAATAAATATTAATCAACAGTTTGCCATATTCTTTGGTGGTACTTCCATGTTAATTATTGTTGCGGTTGTATTAGATACATTGCAACAGATTGAAGGTCATTTATTGATGCGTCATTACGATGGATTGATGAGTAAGGGAAGAGTGAGTGGAAGAAATGCAACTACGGGAGCTGCTATTTAAGTTTTATGAGTATTTCCTATAAATCAGAAGAAGAAATTGAGTTGATGCGAAAGAGTGCGCAGTTAGTATCTGCGACACTTGCAGAAGTAGGTTCTTTTTTAAAACCGGGATTATCTCTTTTAGAAGTAGATAAATTTGCAGAAGACTTTATCAGGAAGAACGGCGCGATTCCGTCTTTTCTTCATTATGAAGGTTTTCCAAATAGTGCTTGTTTGTCTGTAAATGAGGCGGTTGTTCATGGAATTCCTAATGAGTATAAAATTCAGAATGGAGATGTTATTTCTGTGGATTTAGGGGTTATTTTAAACGACTTTCAGGGAGACAGTGCTTATACTTTCGGTATTGGTGAATTAGATAATGAAGTCGTGAGCCTTTTACAAGATACTAAAATTTCGTTAAATAAAGGGGTTGAACAAGCGGTTGTTGGGAATAGAATAGGTGATATTGGTTATGCTATTCAACAGTATGCGGAGAAAGAAAAAGGATATGGAATTGTGAGAGAATTGGTAGGACATGGTCTTGGTCATGAGTTACATGAAGCGCCACAAATACCTAATTATGGCAAGCGCGGGAGAGGAAGGAAATTGAAAAAGGGATTGGTGATTTGTATTGAACCAATGATAAATATTGGAGGAAAAGAAGTTGTTTTTCTGGATGATGGTTGGACCGTGGTTACGAGTGATTCCTCAGTATCGGCCCATTATGAACATATTGTGAGCGTAGATAAAGGGGAAGCAGAAGTGCTTTCTGATTTTGGTGTAATTGAAGAGGCTATTAGAGGGAATAAAGAATTAAATAAGGAATTTATTTAATGAGCTGAAAGTTAGTTTTCTATCTTAGATTTTTTAACTATCTTTGCACTCTTTTAGAATGTTATGGCTAAACAACCACTTATAAAACAAGACGGAGTTATCATCGAAGCATTATCTAACGCTATGTTTCGTGTTAAACTTGAGAATGATCATGAGATTATTGCCACTATTTCCGGCAAAATGAGAATGCATTATATTCGTATTCTGCCCGGAGATAAGGTGAGTGTTGAAATGAGTCCTTATGATTTATCCAGAGGACGTATAACATATAGATATAAATAATTTAAAACGAAGATAAATGAAGGTTAGAGCATCAGTAAAAAAACGTAGTAGCGATTGCCAAATTGTGCGTCGTAAAGGGAAAGTTTACGTCATTAATAAAAAGAATCCTCGTTTTAAACAACGTCAGGGTTAATTCATTTTTTTAGTAAATAGTTAAGTATTATTTATGGCACGTATAGCCGGAGTAGATCTTCCGAAAAACAAAAGAGGGGAAATAGGACTAACATATATCTTTGGTATTGGTCGCCCTACCGCACAGTATATTCTAGATAAAGCTGAAATTAGCTATGATAAGAAGGTGAACGAATGGAATGATGATGAATTAGCAGCCATCCGAACTATTATTAATGAAGAGATTAAGGTAGAAGGTGAATTGCGTTCTGAAGTTCAAACCAATGTGAAGCGTTTACTGGATATTGCTTGTTATAGGGGCATTCGTCATAGAAGGGGATTGCCACTCAGAGGTCAAAAGACCCAGAAAAATTCTAGAACACGTAAAGGAAAACGTAAAACAGTTGCTGGTAAGAAAAAAGCACCACGCAAGTAATCTTATTTATTATTATTTATAATTTGAACAATGGCTAATAAACCTAAGAGAGCAAGTGCAGCACGTAAACGTAAGGTTAAAGTAGAAACGAATGGTGATGTGCATATCACTGCTAGTTTTAATAATATTTTAATTTCGATTACGAATAAACAAGGTCAGGTTATTTCTTGGTCTTCTGCCGGGAAAATGGGTTTCCGTGGCTCTAAGAAAAATACGCCGTATGCTGCGCAAACGGCTGCTCGTGATGCTGCAAAAGTTGCTACTGATGCAGGAATGAAAAGAGCTGATGTCTATGTTAAAGGACCTGGTTCCGGAAGAGAAAGTGCAATCCGCTCCATTGCTAATTCAGGTATTGAAGTGAATGTGATAAAAGATATTACGCCGCTTCCTCACAATGGATGTCGTCCTCCTAAAAGGAGAAGAGTTTAATTTAACTTTGTATTTAAATTCAATATTTTATTTGGGTATGGAATTTCGTTTTAAGATTTTTTAATAATTCTATACCGCAACTAAAAAATCTTAATTATGGCAAGATATACTGGACCAAAAACGAGAATCTCTCGAAAATTTGGTGAACCAATTTTAGGGAATGGTAAATACTTTAATAAAAAAAGTAATCCTCCCGGGCAACACGGTGGCAATCGTAGAAGACGCCAACCAAGTGAATATGCCCTTCAGTTAAGAGAAAAACAGAAAGCCAAATATACTTATGGTGTATTGGAGCGTCAATTTAGAAAAACTTTTGAAGAAGCTTCACGTTTAAAAGGAGCTCCCGGTGAAAACTTAATGAAATTGCTGGAAGCTCGTTTGGATAATGCGGTATTTAGAATGGGAGCTGCTCCTTCTCGTCCGGCTGCACGTCAATTAGTTACTCACAAACATATTATGGTGAATGGTGAAATTATGAATATTCCCTCTTATCGGTTGAAAGTTGGGGATGTTGTTAGTTTCAAACCAAAAACTTTTAATAATGAAACCCTTGTCGGTAGAGTAAAGCCTCTTAATCCGAGATTTAATTGGTTGGATTGGAATGAAAAAGAATTGAAAGGAACCTTTTTGGCTTATCCCGAAAGAGAGTTAATTCCTGAAAATATTAAGGAACAACTGATTGTAGAGTTGTATTCTAAATAAAGAACTGAATCTTTTCGTATTCGGTCTTTTTAAAAGCATTTAATTAAAAAAAATTTCATTGTCAAATGGCCATTTTAAATTTTCAAAAACCTGACAAAATTGCGCTTCAAAAAGAAACTGATTTTGAAGCTAAATTTGAGTTCCGTCCGTTAGAACCGGGATATGGTGTAACTATTGGGAATGCACTTAGACGTGTTTTGTTATCTTCTCTTGAAGGATATGCTATTAACAGCATAAAAATGGAAGGTGCTGACCATGAGTTTTCTACCATTAAAGGGGTGTCTGAGGATGTGACCGAGATTATCCTTAACTTAAAGCAGGTTAGGTTCAAGAAAATCATCGAAGATGAAATTACCAATGAAAAGTTGATTCTTTCCATTAGTAATAAAAATGAATTTACCGCAGGAATGATTGGAAGTGCAACAAACACTTTTGAAATTATGAATCCGGATCTTCATATTTGTACTTTGGATGATTCTACCGAGTTAACTATCGAGTTGAATATCTCAAAAGGCAGAGGTTATACGCCTGCTGAAGAACATAATATTAAAGAAAACGAAGCCGTTGGATTTATAAAAATTGATTCTATCTATACGCCTATAAAAAAGGTCCAGTATAGCATTGATAATACCCGTGTTGGTCAAAAGACAGACTACGAGAGATTAACAATGGAAGTCAATACAGATGGTACAATTCATCCGGAAGAAGCTGTAAAAGAAGCTTCCAGAATTCTTATTCAACATCTGATGATTATTACCGATGAAAATATTAATCTTGATTTAGGTAAAGAAGAAGAAGAGGATGTGGTAGATGAAAAAACGTTGCAACTGAGAAAAGTCCTTAAAACTTCTTTGGAAGATTTGGATTTGAGCGTTCGTGCCTTTAATTGTTTGAAGGCTGCTAAAATCAGTTCTTTGAGTGAATTAGTACAATATACTGAAGATGAATTAATGAAATTCCGAAACTTCGGACAAAAATCTTTATCTGAAATTCAACAAGTAATTACAGATCGTGGTTTGCAGTTTGGAATGGATGTTTCTAAAATTAATTTAGACGAAGATTGATAAAGATTTTAAAATAAGTAGTTATGCGTCATAAAGTAAAAAATAATCATTTAGGGAGAAAATCTGCTCATAGAAAAGCGCTTTTATCTCATCTAGCTTGTGATTTAATAAATAATAAAA
>DATGTY010000391.1:0-2439 GCA_035301605.1 Chitinophagaceae bacterium
TTAAACTGTTTAGTGTTTTTTATATGCATGTAAACCTTTAAAGGATATCGAAACGAATGCAAATATCGACTTTTTAATAAGCTTGTCAAAAAGAAAATTTTCCCATTTGTTAAAACCAGGTTAAACATCAATATAAAAAAGACCCGAAAACAAAATTTTCGAGCCTTTACAACTTATCTAGAACCAAGATTTATTGTTCTGAAAAGATTTCTGAATCCATTAAAAATCTATCAGACAATAACTTATCCTTCACAACTCTTACATTGTACCAAATTGGTAATACCTTCTTTAGATACGCTTTGACTGCGTTGATAATAAAGGGTTTTTACCCCAAGCTTCCAAGCTTCTATAATCAGTTTATTCACCTCTTTAATAGGCAATTCTGAAGGGATATTAATATTGAGACTTTGGGACTGATCAATATATTTTTGACGAATACCTGCTTGCTGAATAATCTCCAACTGACTAATCTCCTTAAAAGTTTTAAATACATCCTTTTCCTCCTGAGTCAATCCTTCCAAATGTTGCACACTCCCATGATGCAACATGATATCACGCCAAATATCTTCATTATCCATTCCTTTCTCTTCGAAAAGTTTTTTCAGATACTTATTTTGTCTAATAAAGTTTCCTTTTGAGAGTCCGGCCTTATAGTAATTGCTGCTAAAGGGTTCAATTCCCGGGGAAGATTGTCCCAAAATTGCTGAAGAGGAGGTAGTAGGAGCGATAGAAGTAAGGGTTGTATTTCGTTTTCCATATCCTTCCAATAATTTCGGCTCACCATAAATTCTGGCCAAATCCTTTGTTGCCTTCTCTGCCTGACGCTGAATATCGCTAAAGATAATATTCGTTAAATTCTTCGCCTCCATCCCTTCAAAAGGTATCATATTCTTTTGAAGATAAGAATGCCAGCCTAATGTTCCTAATCCAAGCGCTCTATGATTCTTAGCAAAACGATGTGCATTTTTCAAATAATAATTACCTTCCGTTTTTACAATAAATTCTTGTAATACGGCGTCCAGGAAGAAGATAGCCAATTTTACAGCATCAGAATCTTTCCATTCATCATACAGCTCAAGATTCATGGAAGAAAGACAACAGATAAAAGACTCATCCTCTGTAGATGGCAACATAATCTCTGAACAAAGATTGCTGGCATTAATAGTATAATTTAAATCTTTATATACCTGCGGTTTATTTCTATTGACATTGTCTGTAAAAAAGATATAGGGCAGCCCTTTCTGCTGACGACATTCTAATAATTTAGCCCATATTTCTCTCTTCTCCCTATCTCCATCAATCATATCCTGCATCCAATAATCCGGTACGCAAACGCCAAAAAACAGATTCTGAATAGGATTTCCAATATCTTTTATTTGCAGGAATTCCATGATATCCGGATGATCAATATCTAAATACGCAGCGAAAGCACCACGCCGCACACCGCCCTGAGAGATGGTATCCATGGCCGTATCAAAAAGCTTCATAAAACTTACAGCACCACTACTTTTACCATTATCAGTTACCGCACTACCACGTCCACGCAATCCTCCGAAATATCCGGAAGTGCCTCCACCCAGTTTGGTTTGCATAATCACCTCTCCCAGCTTATGAGTAATTCCTTCAATCTTATCAGGTACATGCACATTAAAGCATGAAATAGGCAAACCTCTCTCTGTTCCCATATTTGCCCAAACGGGAGAGCTGAGACTCATCCAGCCACGTTCAATCATTTCCTGAAAAGAGGGGGCCAGCTCCGGTTTATACAGACGTTTAGCTGCTGCTGTACAAATACGTTCTATTGCTTTTTCAACAGTTTCTCCTTTCAAAAGATAACCCCGATTAAGCAGCTGCTCACTTTCTTCGTTTCTCCACCAATATTTTTCGCGTACCGGATTGGTATCAAACATTGTTTCCATAAAAATCCTTTCTTTTATAATTTTATAAAATATTAATTATCAATCTTTTTAAAATAAATCGTTGGCAGAAATACTCTTGTCATGTTTGGTATAAGCCGTAGGTCTTTTGGCAAAAAAGTCATCCAGTTCATTTGCAAAAACATCTTCTTCAAACCATTTCATCGGACGATATTTATCAAAAGGAATGTTATACACCTTTTCCACCTGCATTTTTGCTAAAGCTTCATCTACCCTGTATTTCATAAAATTCAACATATCTTCCTTAGTAAAGAAATCCAGTTCTCCATTTTCATAAATCCAGTCTAAAAGTTCTTTTTCAACTTCTATATAATCTCCCACGCTATGACGAATTTGATCCACAACAGCCTGATTAATATAACCCTCTTCTCTCAATTTATTAATAATAAAAATGCCTGCATTGGCATGTTGGCTTTCATCGACACTGGTCCAGGCAATAATATTGGAGGTATTCTTTAGATACCCCCTAAATCTTGTAAAAGAAAGAATATTTGCAAATTGA
>DATGTY010000392.1:0-2996 GCA_035301605.1 Chitinophagaceae bacterium
AAAAACTGCTTAGCTAAATGATTCAATGCCTGCTCTGTTTTTCCCACAACCAACAACCCACTGGTATCTTTATCTATTCTATGTACCAAACCAAAACGATCAATCTCCGGTGTAATTCCCTCTTGAGAACGATAACCAAGATGCCAGGCTAGACCATTCAGCAGCGTTCCGGAGTAATGTCCATTAGCAGGATGAACCACTATACCAGCCGGTTTATGCACCACAATAATATCCTCATCTTCATATCGAATATCGACTGGAATATCCTCTGGTATCACTCGCGTATCTACGGGTTCTCTGGTAGTAAAAACTTCAATTTCATCTCTCGGCCTCACTTTGTAATTGGATTTTATAGTATCTCCATTCACCAAAATCATCCCCTCGGAAATATGCTTTTGAATCTTACTTCTTGCCGTACGCTCCAACCGAATAGTAAGGAATTTATCTATCCGTAGTGGTTCTTGGTTAGCATCTACCGTAATATCAGTACGTTTATGCCATTTTTTATCCTTCTTGTTGGAGTCTCCGGTTTTTTTAGCCATGTGGCAAAAATAGGCTATTATATTTTTGGAAAAAGAAAAAAGAACCTATTTTTGCAGCGCTAACCAATTGCGAAGGTGGCGAAACCGGTAGACGCGCTACTTTGAGGGGGTAGTGCCCGAGAGGGCGTGGGAGTTCGAATCTCCTCCTTCGCACATTATTGATGAAAATCCTTGCTGGAAGACAATTCCTCAGCGCCAATTTTGGAAACCGGTAAAATTTTAAATTGGTACAATATCGAAAACAGCAGAAAAAAAGAAATCCAATCCCCAAAAGAACAAGCCCTTTACTCCAGATAAATTATACCGAATCGACTATAAAATGTCTTTTTAGAGGCGAGGGTTTATAATAAGTCTCTCGGTATTATACCAATATTTAATAGTCAACTAAAAGTTGAATTGGTATTAAAACGGATCTGGAATGACCTAAAGGAAAATGATATCTATCTCTATGATTTCTCACGGTTGATTTATTACTGCTATATCTTACTAGTTGAAATAATGAGGCTTCAGGTTAAAGAAATTTTATCGAATGAGGATAAAATCTTTATAGCTGACAACTAAGCAAAAAATAGAAAGGACGAATATCCCCGAATTCCCCGGAAGTTAAAAGCCGAGCTTCTAAAAATGGACATACCAAATTATCCGGCAGATTATTTATTTTTTGGAAATAGATCACTTTGCAAAAAACAAAGCGCCACGATTGTTATCAGACCGGAGAAGAGACAAAGGATCACGAATCAAAATTTGTATTCTTTTAAGCATACCGGCGTGATTGCTACTTACAATGCCGGCGTAAAGATTAAAGCAATACAGGCGCAACTGCGACATCATTCTTTTCTTTGCCGTGTCCTACATGTATCGGAAACTGGAAAAAAGCGCTTATCTTTGAAATGATTTATCTATAGCAAACAATGATTAACCTGTTTCTTTCCAATAAGCGACATCTCCTACTTTTCATACTGCTGTTCTGTCTGATAAAACAAGCTCTCTCTCAAACGACTGAATATAATGATAAAGATTCTGTATTTTTTGGAAAATCTTTATCAGAAATAGTCATTTCTGCATTTAATCAAAACAAAAAATTATCGGATCAATCCGCCGCTATTTCTTATATTTCTTCTCAAAATCTAAATCGCTATTCTCCTACCAATATTGCTTCGGCAATGAATGCTATTCCCGGAGTACACATGGATTTACGTTCTCCTGGCAGTATGCGAATAAATATTCGAGGTAGTTCCCTAAGAGCGCCTTTCGGTGTGAGAAACGTCAAAATCTATTATAACGGTATTCCGCTGACAGATCCCGGAGGAAATACTTATCTCAATCAATTAAGCTTTGATGATTATGGTGCTATTCAAATAATAAAAGGGCCTTCGGGCAGCTTATATGGTGCAGGGACAGGAGGCGTGATGCTTATAAAAGGTCCTCTTTTTTCACAATCATCTTCTCCTACCAATAAAATCACATTACAAATTGGAGGTGGTAGTTTTGGTCTTAAAAAAAGAAATGCTCATGTTTCTTGGGGAAAAAATGGAAATGGAAACACGCTGCGTTTTTCAGATTTAAGGAAAGACGGTTATCGAAATCACTCTTCCATGAAACGACAGACCGCTTCTTATAATACGCGTCTGAAATTGAGCTCCAAAGAAGAAATTAATGCTTTTTTCCATTATACCAATCTATTTTATCAAACCCCAGGCGCGCTTACCAAAAAGCAATATAAACAGCATCCTAAAGCATCCCGACCGGCTTCCAGCAGCCAGCCATCTGCCGAAGAGAGCAAAGCTGCTGTTTACCAAAAGGCCTTTTTGACCGGAATAAAACATATTTATCATTTTAATTCCAATCTAAAAAACACAACAGTTCTCTATGGAGCATATACCGATTTTACTAATCCGACTACCCGAAACTATGAACTTCGAAAAGAACCACATTTTGGAGGAAGAACCATATTCCAATTTCAACATGATGGAGCACATATCTTAAGCAAATATTGGGTTGGTGCAGAAATCCAACAAGGTTATTTTAGTCAAAAAGATTTTGGGAATAACAGCGGAGAACCCGATACTCTACAACTAATTAATCGTACCAATCAATTTAATAGTTTGATTTTTGCACAAGCTGAATGGGCTTTCCCTCATGGATGGGATTTAACAACTGCCCTGAGTCTAAATCATCAATCCTTAACATTCACCAAACTTTATCCGAGAGTTGCGACAACCTTTGAAAAAACCTATCCTTTAATCGCGTTGCCTCGAATGGCTCTATCTAAAAAAATTAATCCACATTTACTATTTTACTTCAATGTATCTAAAGGATTTTCCCCACCCACCGTTGCAGAGCTCCTTCCTTCCACTAACATTCTGAATAAAAATTTACACGCGGAGAAGGGGATAAATTATGAATTGGGTAGCAAAGGCACCTTCCTTCATCAACAATTATATTATGAAGCGA
>DATGTY010000393.1:0-4462 GCA_035301605.1 Chitinophagaceae bacterium
CTTCACTTTTTTTATCAATAGTTCTAAATTTACTTCATCTTTTCCAACTTATAAAACCTTACCCAATCAATTTCCATCTTCACCGGTAAATCGGAAGTATCTACTTCTCCAACCCAGCTTCCTCCAAGTTGCATATCTATCAATAAATAAAAATCATGTTGATCAAATGGGAATTGTCCTTTTTTATCGGTTTCAATTTTAGGATATGAAAAAGTTTTCTGACCATTGACAAAAAACACCAGACTATCCGGATATCTTTCAACAGCATAAGTATTAAAATCCTGCGGGTGGATTGGTGCAGTATCATGAGAAAGAGGATAATCCTTAATACCTAAATTCAAAGTATAGGGAGAATGAATGGTCTGATAAACAATAGTATCATCATTCAGACGCTCCATGATATCTATTTCTCCCCCATGAGGCCAATGCGCATCTACCGGAAGCATCCAAAAAGCCGGCCATGCTCCTTTCGCATCTTCAAACTTTGCTCTAATTTCAATTCTTCCATAACCAAAGCTCTTAACTCCCTTAGTATATAGCCCACCGGTAATCCAATGCGCTGTATCTTCAGACAAAACATCGTTCACAATTCCTCTCAATATAAGCTTCCCATCCCGAACTGCATATAGACTATCGAAAGAACTCATCTGCCTGTTCCAATCGCTCGCGCCTCTGGGTATTTTCGTCCATTTCGCACGGTCAAATTCTGATTGATTAAATTCAGCCTGCCAGGTAGGTTTGGAAGATATCTTAGTGTTCTCTTTCGTCACAGCACATCCAAAAGCAAAAAGTGACATCAAAATAAAAAATATATTGCGTTTGTTTTTCATCATCATTTCATTTTCAGTTTCACCACCTGTACACCATCATATAGATGCGCCACTTTTTCCGGTAAATTCAATACTACATTCCCTGAGGCATTCTTTTCAATCGGGATTGGCATTCCGGATTGTAATAAATAGCTGTCGCTGACCTGATCATAACGAAAAGGCAAAGCAAGCGTTTGGGATTGTTCTTTCAATAAACAAATATATAGATCTTCACCACCATTTTTATTTTGTTTTTGAGTAAAAACAACGCCCTTTGGTGCTTTCACATCCACATGATGGGTGCCATAAATAGCTTCTCCATTGGCAGCCACCCACCCCCCTATTTCCATCAGTCTTTTAACGGCCATTTTAGGGAAAATGCCATTGGGTTTAGGTCCGACATTCAGCAAATAATTCCCTCCCTTTGAAGCATTATTTACCAGAAAAGAAATCATCTGTTGAGCTGTTTTCCAATGATAATCTTTTGCATGCCATCCCCAGGAGTGCTGCATTGTAGCAGGTGTTTGCCATGGTTTATGCTTTTTCTCTCCCGGATAGGCATTATCCAACATTGAAAGATAATCCACCTGATTTCCGGGATTTAAATAAGAAATTCTCCCATTAATAAGGCATTTCGGATCTAATTGTCGAATCAGCGCAATGAGTTGATCCCGCCTTTTATCCGTTATAAATTCTGCTTCTTGTGCATCGCCCCAAGTATCAAACCAAAATAAATCAGGATCATATCTATGAATCAATTCTTTGACTTGTGGAATCACTTTACGGTTCCAGTACTTGGCAAATGCAGCTTCACTGACTCTGGGTTTCCAGTGCGGCTTAGCACCACCGGGAGCATACCAATCTTCACAATGAGAATAATAAAAGCCAAATTTCAATCCATATTTTTCACAAGCTTTCTTCAATTCTCCTAAAATATCATGTCCCTTATAAGGCGTACTACCAATATCATAATCAGAGACCTTAGAATCCCAAAGTGCAAAACCATCGTGATGCTTGGCGGTAATCACAAAATATTTCATTCCAGCTTCCTTAGCCAAACGTACCCATTGATCTGCATCAAATTTTACTGGATTAAATTGATGTACCAGATTATGATACACGTTATCAGGAACTTCCAATCGCTGTTCTATCCACTCTGCATACCAGCTTTTACCTTGAGGGAAAGTAGTATCAGGTAAGGTGTGTCCATTATAACTCCCTGCTAGAATACTATATAATCCCCAGTGAACAAACATACCAAACTTTGCTTCCTTAAACCAATCAGCACGATGGAGCATCAAAGAATCTGTTTGTGCCTGAGAAAATTGAAAAATCAGTAACAATGTTAAAAGTAAAAGTCCGGCTTTCTTCATCATATTTTCTTTTTTGGCGATTAAGATAAGATAAAATCCTAAGAAGGCATACACATTCATTGCTTTTAAGTTCTATGGCCTCTTTTATTTCACCACCTCATCCGGCCAAGGAATTTCCTCTCCTGTTGTTTTTACAATTGGTCTTTGCGCATTGGCTTTTTTCAATTTCTCAGTTAATAAATGAGCCATTTCCTCTGCCTTTTCAGGAAACTTGAACAACAGATTATGTTGTTCCTTTATATCCTTTTTCAAGTTATACAATTCTACTATTCCCTCTTTTTCAAAATAGATTAATTTCCAAGATCCTTTTCGAACAGCGGAAACAAAAGCATGTCCTTGACCTTTCAATCCATTGCCCCAATTATTGGGAAAATTCCAAATAAGTACACGATTAGAATCTTTATAATCAGGATTTTTCAAAACAGGAACAAAGCTTTTCCCATCCATTTGCTGTACGGTTTTATATTCTTCAATACCAACCATATCCAGTATAGTTGGCATAAAATCCCAAACCGATACATATTGATTTGCTACAGATCCGGGCTGAGTGACTCCCGGCCAATAGACCATCATCGGCTCGCGAATACCGCCTTCATAGAGAGACCCTTTACCACCTCGCAATGGATAATTTTGTGTATTTTGTTTTCCGGCTCTTGGCGCATGAGAAAAGCCACCATTGTCCGACATGAATATTATAATGGTATTTTTGGCAATCCCCTCTTTCTTCAGATAATCCATAATAGTCCCCAAACTGGCGTCCATACCTTCTACCAATGTAGCATAAGCAGCCTCCGATTTACTCAGTCCTTCATTTAAATATTTTTGAATATATCGTGAATCGGCATTATAAGGCAAATGCACCGCATAATGTGCCAAATATAAAAAGAACGGTTTTTCCTTCATTTGTGCAGTATCCATAGCTTTCATAGCCTCTAAAGTTAAAGCTTTAGATAAAAAAGTGGGCGTATTCCAATAGTCTTTTAAGCCTTTGATAGCACGCAACCTAAATTCCCCCTGAACATTTCCATAATCTTTCATTCCCAAATAAGAAGCAGGATTTCCTGCCGCACTACCCGCAATATTCATATCTGCACCAAGATTTATTGGATTAGCACCCGGAGTCTGGTAAGCTCCGAAGTGAGCTTTTCCACAATGAATAGTGTAGTATCCTTGTCTTTTCAATACCTGAAACAAAGTAGTGGCATATACCGTATTCGGCACATTAGGAACCGGACTCAATCCATTGACATTCCAATCAGGTATTTCTAACAAAGAATCCGGCGGATCAACAGCCTTATTTTTATACATTGTCCAGTTAGTCACCCTATGATGAGCTGCATTCATGCCCGTCATTAAACTTACTCGACTGGGGGTACAAATAGAATTAGCATAAGCCTGGGTAAATTTCATAGACTTAGCTGCCAACCGCACCATATTGGGTGTATCAAATTCATTATTTTGAGCTACTACACTATCCCAAAAAGGAACAGATGAATCCTCCCAGCCCATGTCATCCACTAGAAAGACAATAACGTTGGGGAGTTGTTTGGATATATCTTGTGCATGAATACCATGACACGAAAATAGCAGTATCAATATCCCCAAAAACATCTTCCATTTCTTGCTCATAATGTAACTTTAAAATTATACCTATTTTACGTTTTATTCGTCAAATCTCAAAATATCAGATAATACTCTTCTTGTTTGCAATTTACAAAAAAAGGATTCATGAAAATATTTCCATGAATCCTAATAAAAAAACACTCATTTATATTTTTAATAATTAATTAGATGTAGGATTTTGAGTCAGCGTTCCCGGATAAGAATTGATAGCATCTTGAGGAATATAATAGGTAACTCTGTAATCTGTAGGTAATATCTCTTCAAATTGTTTATGAGGTCCCGGATAACGCCTGGTTAAAGTTTCACCATTTCTAAATACATCATAACTCCTCTCTGCCTGATAAGCCAGCTCAAGGTGACGCTCTTTATCTATGCGTTGCTGTGCATTAGATGCATTTAATGAAGAATAGCCTCCATTGACGATAGAACGACTACGTATTTTATTCAAATCATTCAAGGCATTCCCATACTGACCTAGTTTTGCATAGGCTTCTGCCCTATTTAGATAAACTTCTGCTAAGGTACTAATTACCGGAGAATGCAATTGATCATTATGCCCTCCTTCCATGGAGCATTTGGTGATATAAAACTCCGGATATACCCTATTCAACGTAATAAAGTTATCAATAACGCCTGTGTAGGTATTACCATCACCAT